>QMZY01000092.1 GCA_003663415.1 Candidatus Aenigmatarchaeota archaeon | reverse complement strand
CATAACTGTTTATGGGGATGGAAACCAGACAAGAAGTTTCTGCTATGTTTCAGACATGGTTGAGGGAATCGAAACAGTAATGTTTAAGGCAAAAGCAGGGGATGTTTTTAACCTTGGGAACCCGGAAGAGTTTAAGATAATAGAGTTTGCACGCCTTGTGAAGGAACTGACCGGCTCGGAATCAAACATTGCTTTCATGAATCTGCCTGAAGACGATCTAAAGAAAAGAAGACCTGACATAACAAAAGCCAAGAAACTTGGATGGGAACCGAAGACTGATATAAAAACCGGTCTGGAAAAAACCATTGAATGGTTCAGGAAAAATCTATGATAAGCTTTATCATACCTGTTTATAACTCTGAAAAAACAATAGGGCAGTGTTTAGAGTCTGTTCTGTCGCAAAAAGGCGAAAAAGAGGTTATAGTTGTTTATACTCCTTCCAAAGACAGAACACTTGAAATTATTAAAAAATTCAAAGGCATTGAGATAATTGTTTGCAAAAAAACAGGGCCTGCTGCGGCAAGAAACCTTGGGTTGGAAAGAGCGAAAGGAGAATACATAGCATGTGTTGATTCTGATTGCGTTTTGCCGGAGAGGTGGGCAGAAAAAGCGGTTAATCTTTTAAAGGACAAGAAACTTGCAGGCGTGGGTGGTCCGGGAATTTCGAAAGAAAAGTCCCTGGTATCCCGGGCATTGGATGCCCTGCTTTTTGGTGTTCATAAAAATGTTAAGAAAAAATATGTTCTTTCTCTGGCAACCATGGATGTTATGTACAGGAGAAGCGCGATTGAGGGGTTAAGGTTTGATGAGTCTCTTATTACAGGAGAGGACCCTGAGTTTAATTTCCGGTTGGGAAAAAGGGGTTATAAACTTCTTTTTTCCAGAGAACTCTGGGTTTACCATTATCATCCCGCAACCCTTGGAGGACTTTTGAAAAAGTGGTATAATTACGGAAAACAATACCCTTTGCCTTTTTTCAGACACAAAAAAATGAGTGCTGGGTTTTTTGCAAGGGTTTTTTATTTTCCATTGCTTTTAATGTGGGTTTTGCTTTCTTTTTTCAATCAGGTTTTTCTTTTTGTTTTGTTTGTTCAGGTCTTTTTGCTTTTTTTAATGTATTTCTATATAGGGATAAAAACGTGCAGTGGCAGGGTTTTATTGGTTTTCCCTTTTGTTCACACATTAAAACAGCTTGCCCAGGTTTTTGGAATATGGGTCGGTGTGGTGAAGAGGTTAAAGAAAAAATCAGTCTGAAGAGGGAAATTCTTTCACAAGTTTGGAAGCACTTTCTATCAAATCTGAGACTTTGTTTTTAGCCACATCCCATACGATTTCTAAATTAACACCAAAGTAAAAATGAACAAGTTTATCTCTCATGCCAGATATTTTTCTCCATTCTATTTCTGGGTGTTTGATTTTGAAATCCTCAGAAATGTTTTTTACTGCTTCACCAATTGTTTCAATGTTTCTGATATCCTCTTACAGGCTTCAAAAATATCTAAAAGAAATTCCTTATCGCTTCGGTTAGACATATACAGCACACTCCTCAATGTTTTTTCTTATGTTTTCTATCCTAATACTTTTCACGCCTTGAACTGTAAGGAGATCAATTTTTTTGTTAAACAGGTCTTCAAGAAAAGATAATAAACCCATAAAATTATCCAGAGTGGCTTTTCCTTTCTCAAACTCCACTATAATATCATTTAGATTCACCATTCCACCTGATAAAAATTTGGTTTCTGGTTTTAAATTTTTAAAACAACACAAAACTTTATTTTTCTTCTATCGATCTTTTTAGTATGAAAGTCCTTATCTTGGGTTCAAAAGAATATCCTATGGGAACGAATCAGGGAGACGATCCCATACCATCAGGAGGAATGGAAACATATGTTCAGGATTTGGCTCCGGAGCTTTCAAAACACTGCAAAGTAGTTATAATAACCAGAAAATTCAAAAGGACAAAAAGATATGAGATTTTGGGAAACGTTGAAGTGTATAGAGTTCCTTGGATTAAAGGCAAATACTTCAGAAACCCTAGTTTTAATTTTGTTTCTTTTTTTGTTTCATTGGTTTTGATTCCCTCCAAAGGAATTGATATTATTTATTCCCATGGTTTGATTTCCACGGTGTTTGGTTTAATTCTTTCCAGAATATGGGGAAAGCCATTGATAGGGAGACCCGCTGGTTTTTCCACTTCCCAATACCCGTTTCCTGTTAACAAAATTTTATGGCGGCTGAACAGGCTCGTTTTTCCGAAATGTAAAAAAATAGTTTTTCATTCTGAAGGCGAACTTAAGGGGTTTGAAAGGGAATTCGGGGTTAAGCTCAGGAACGGGGCAGTTATTTTAACAGGTTTTCCTGTAGATAAGTTTTTGGTAAAGGATAAGGGACTGAAAAGGGAGCTTGGGATTAAGGGAAAAAAAATTGTAACATTCGTGGGAAGGTTTGTTCCTGTGAAGGGAATTCCTTATTTGCTTGAGGCCTTCGCGCTTCTGAAAAGAAAAGACACTGTTCTGCTTTTGGTTGGTGACGGCCCTGAAAAGGAAAACCTGAAAAAACTTGTTGAAAGGCTTGGTTTGAAAGATAAGGTTATATTCACAGGTTTCAGGCTGGATACAGAAAGGTTTTATTCTGTAACAGACGTGTTTGTTATTTCCTCGGAGTCAGAGGGTCTGCCTACATCCCTGTTAGAGGCAATGGCTGCAAAAAACGCATGCGTGGTTACGGATATAGGTTTGCCTGTAAAAAACATGGAAACCGGAATTGTTGTTCCTCCAAAAAACCCAGAGGCAATTGCTGAAGGAATAAGAATTTTGCTGGAAAACCCGAAGTTAAGGGAGAAAATCGGAAAAAAGGCGAGGGAGTTTGTGGAAAGGAATTGTTATCCCTGGATTGCTGCCAAAAAGCATATGGAAGTTTTCAGGGAGGTTTCTGCAGAATCGTAAAATATGGAAAACTATTTAAATGTAAAATCGTAAAGTATAGTATATGATAAGCAAAACAGATTTAGAGAAGGTTTTGTTGGAATGGAAGGAGTTCAAACTGCCTGAGATTAGAGAGAGGGAGTTAAAATTAGATTTGAATCCCGAGCAGATAATCAGTCTAACTGGGATAAGAAGGGGTGGAAAGACATTTATTCTTCTGGACACTGCAAAAAAACTGTTAAGAAGGTATAAAAGAGGAGAAGTTCTTTACATAAATTTTGAACATGAATTGCTGGTGAATATAGAGGCAAAGGATGCAAGAAAAATGTTTGAAATTCATGGCGAGTTGTTTGAAGAGAGAATAAGATATTTGCTATTTGATGAGATTCAAAAGGTTAGGAATTGGGAAGTTTTGTTAAGGAGGTTGTATGATGAAAGGAGATACAGGATATTTATTTCCGGTTCTTCCTCTGAGGTTAGACCAAAAGAGCTTTCATCTTCTTTAAGGGGCAGAACCCTGAATTTTATGGTTTTTCCGCTGAATTTTAGGGAATTTCTCAAGTTCAAAAACCATGAATTTGGGAACAAAGATGATTTGGTAGAGGAGAAAAAGGGAAAAATGTTAAAACTTTTAAGGGAATATCTGGAGTTTGGGGGTTTCCCGGATGTAGTGCTTAAAGAGGATAGAATAGAAAAAATAAAGCTCATTTCATCCTATTTTGATACCATCTTGCTCAGGGATATAATAGAAAAACATGAAATAAGGCATGTCCGGCTTCTTGAAATGTTTCTCAAATACATAATCTCCACTTCGTCCTGTTATTTTAGCCCAACCAAAGCACAGAATTATTTCAAAAGTATCGGAGAAAAATGTACAAAGCCTACTCTTTTGGATTTTTTAGAATATGCAGAGAAGGCATTTCTTGTTTTCAAAACCGAAATTTTTTCACCAAAAATAAAGGACAGAAAGCAATATCCTGTTAAAATATACACAATCGATAATTCTTTCATCAATTTTGTTAATCCGAAGTTTAGCGAGAATATCGGAGTATTGATGGAAAACTGTGTGGGTATTGAGTTTTTAAGGAGAAAAGAAAAAGATCCCACGATTGAGATTTATTATTGGAAAAATCACCAGGGAAGGGAGGTTGATTTTGTTGTTAAAAAGGGGTTTGAAATTCATGAACTTGTTCAGGTCAGTTATGCGTTGAATGAAAATGATGTTAGAGGAAGGGAAACCAAGTCATTGATAAAGGCGAGCAAGGAACTTGGATGCAAAAACCTTCTGGTAATAACTTGGGATTATGAAGGAGAGGAAAAAGTAAAAGGGAAAGAAATCAAGTTCATTCCTCTCTGGAAATGGCTGTTAGGAGATTCCTGATACAATAAACTGCAAAAGTTTGTGGAATTTTAAAGGGTATAGAAATGTAAAAAAAGTAATACTAAAT
>QMZY01000091.1 GCA_003663415.1 Candidatus Aenigmatarchaeota archaeon | reverse complement strand
GACACTGCCACCTACACTTTTGATTCGGCTGATAATGGCAGTGCTACCTTTTCTATAACTGATACTACCCAAGAGACTATTGATATAGATGTTTCCGGCAGTGGTAAAACCGACGATGATTCTGAAGGCAACTTAGTAGTGGGTGAGCCAGTAATAGCTTACTTTGTTATTTCCCATGACGGCTCAGCTTCTGCGGGAGTAGCCGAAGATGTTACAGTTACTGCTAAGGATTCTTTGGGAAATACTATGACTAATTATACCGGCCAGATTACTTTGGATACCAATGGCACTGCCAACACAATTTCCTGGGCTCTTAAGACTGGTTCGGGTACCTTCAACGACGGCGGAGCAGGAACTGATACTGCTATTTATACCTATTCAGCTTCGGATAATGGAGTGGTTGTTTTTACTATTACTGACAATACTCAAGAGACAATAAATATAAGTGTAACTGGTGATTCTAAGAGCGATGACAATTCGGAGGGAAATCTTATTGTAGGAGCACCTGTTTTAGACCACTTCCTAATTTCTCATGATGGCTCAGCTGTTGCTGGAGTAGCTGAAAATGTAACGGTTACTATTAAGGATTCAATAGGCAACACCAAGACTGACTACATCGGCCAAATTACTCTGGATACTGATGGCACTACAAACGCTATATCCTGGTCTTTAGTCAGTGGTTCAGGCACTTTTACTGACGGTGGAGCAAGTTCAGACACTGCCACCTACACTTTTGATTCGGCTGATAATGGCAGTGCTACCTTTTCTATAACTGATACTAAGGCTGAAACTATAAATATTTCAGTATCTGGAGACGGAAAAACCGACGATGATTCGGAAGGAGACTTGGTAGTATCTTTTGGCGGAATTGACCATTTTGTGGTCTCTCACGACGGAAGTGCTTTGATTAATATTGCTGAGCCAGTAACTATTACGGCCAAAGATGCCTATGAGAATACTATTACTGATTACACCGGAACAATTACCGTAGATACTGACGGAACTCCTTCGACTATTTCCTGGGCTCTTCAGTCAGGACAAGGTACTTTTACTGACGGAGGAAGTGGAGTTGATACCTGTACTTATACTTATTCTTCTTCTGATAACGGTACAGTAACCCTTAATATTACTAATTCTTCAACTGAGGCCGTGGATATAGATGTCTCCGGCAGTGGTAAAACCGACGATGATTCTGAAGGCTATTTAGATTTTGCTTCACCTTCAGATATTATTGTTGATAATGAGGATGGTTCGCCCACTTATACTGACGGCGGTTCAGACTGGAGCACTAGAACCGGAGGCACACACTACGGAGATAACTGGAGAAGGCATGACGGCGATAATGAAGGAGCCTGGGCAAAGTGGAGGCCGGATATTCCCACTACCGGAAATTATGAGGTTTATACTATGGGCAGGTCTCCTATTAGCTGGTTAGCCACCCAGGCTCCCTTTACTGTTTACTATGACGGAGGAAGCCAGACTACTTATATAGATCAGTCCTTAAATGGAAATCCCAACTGGCAGTATTTAGGGACTTTTCGATTTGTAGCCGGAACCAGCGGTTATGTTGAGCTTACTGATACTAATGCCGGAGGTACGCTTTCTGCTGATGTTTGCAAGTGGGTGTTAAAAGGTATTGCTTCAGCCACAGCTAATCCGGTAACTACCTCTTCAGTAGAGGTTGGCTCCAGCGGTAATCTTATCTTAGATATTACCGTAACTAACCAGCATTCTGTAGACGATACTGTGAGTTCAATAACCGTAAATAATACTGGCACAGCCCAAGATTCAGAAATTTCTTCGGTTAAGCTTTATTACGATTCTAACAATTCTGATGATTATACTCCGGGGGTGGATACCCAGATTGGCAGTGGAACTTTTTCCGGAGGTCAAAAGGTATTTTCCGGTTTGAGCGTACCAGTAGCAGCCTCCGGAGGCAGTGAAAGATTTTTTGTAGTCTTGGATATTTCTTCTTCAGCTACTGATGGGCATACTTTAGATGTAGAGATTCCTGTAGATGGTATAGTAATGACCAACGCCGGAAAAGTTAACCGTAGTGCGCTTAATTCTTCAGGAACGCGGGAGTTGAACGTAGTTTTAGACCACTTCGTCATCTCTCACGATTCTTCGGCTTTAGCTGGCTCCGATGAGAATATTACCATTACTGCCAAAGATGCTTATGAGAATACTGTTACTGATTATACTGGAACTATTACTGTGGATACTAACGGCACAGCTTCAGCTATAACTTGGGCTCTTAATACCGGCTCAGGCAGTTTCACTGACGGAGGTGCGGGAACTGATACTGCTACCTATACTTTCTCTACTGCTGATAACGGAGTAGTAGTTTTGGCTTTAAACGATACCAAGGCTGAAACTATAAATATTTCTGTAGCAGGCTCAGGCAAAACCGACGACGACACTGAAGGCGATTTAGTGGTATCCCCGGCTCCCTTAGACCACTTTGTAATATCCCACGACGGAACTGCTACCGCCGGAGTAGCTGAAAGTATAACTGTTATTGCCCAAGACTTATATGCTAATATAATCACTGACTATTCCGGAGAGATTGTTTTAGATACCAATGGCACTGCAAACGCTATTTCCTGGGCTTTAACTTCTGGTTTTGGAACTTTTACTGATGGAGGAGGAGGTTCAGATACTGCCAGTTATACTTTTTCTCCTAGCGATAATGGAGAGGCTACCTTTGCTATCACAGATAATATTGCTGAAACTATAAATATTTCAGTAAGTGGAGATGGAAAAACCGACGATGATTCGGAAGGAAATCTGGTAGTTTCTCCGGCAAGCTTAGACCACTTTGTTATTTCTCATGATGGCTCAGCTTCGGCGGGGGTAGCTGAGAACATTACAATTACTGCTAAAGATGCCTTGGGAAACACCAAGACTGACTACACTGGCCAAATCACTCTGGATACTAACGGCACAGCCACCACAATTTCCTGGTCTTTAGTCAGTGGTTCAGGCACTTTTACTGACGGTGGAGCAAATTCAGATACTGCCACCTACACTTTTGATTCAGCTGACAACGGCAGTGCTACCTTTTCTCTAACTGATACTAAGACTGAAACCCTAAATATCTCAGTCTCTGGTGATGGCAAGACTGACGATGATACTGAAGGAGACTTGGTGGTGAATCCGGGAGCAATTGACCACTTCACCATCTCCCATGACGGTACAGGCATAACTGGCGTGGCTGAAGATGTAGACGTTGTTTGCTACGATGCTCAGGGTAATGTAAAGACCGACTATACTGGTACAATTACCTTAGATACCAACGGAACCCCTACTGCCATCAGCTGGACTTTAAAGAGTGGCTCAGGAACTTTTACTGACGGCGGAGCAAATTCCGACACGGCCAGTTATACTTTTTCTTCTGCTGATTCTGGTCAGGCTACTTTTGGAATTGTTGATTTTACTGCTGAGACAGTAAATATATCTATTTCTGGCGACGGCAAAACCGACGACGATACCGAAGGTAATTTACAGTTTATATCTTCAGGGATTGATCACTTCCTTATATCTCACGACGGTAACGCTATTTCAGGGGTGGCAGAAAATATCACCATTTATGCTAAGGATGCTAACGGTGATACTTTAACTAATTATCAAGGCCAAATCACCATAGATACTAACGGCACTGCCACCACAATTTCTTGGTCTTTAGTTTCTGGCTCAGGCACTTTTTCTGACGGTGGAGCAAATTCAGATACTGCCACCTACACTTTTGATAGTTCTGATAACGGGGTAGTTGTTCTTTCCATCACCGACACTGTGGAGGAGACTATAAATATTTCTGTTTCGGGAGAAGGAAAATCAGACGATGATACTGAAGGTAACTTAGTAATAAATCCAGCAGGCTTACATCATTTTAGTTTATCCCACGACGGAATTGCTACCGCTGGAGTTGCTGAGAGCATTACCATTACTGCTAAAGATGCTAACAATTCCACTATAACCGATTATACCGGCCAGATAACCCTAGATACTAACGGCACAGCCACCACAATTTCTTGGGCTAAGCAGACAGGAAACGGAGCTTTTTCTGACGGAGGTCCTGCTTCTGATACTGCTACTTATACCTTTGTTAGCAGTGATAATGGCCAGTGTATATTAACCCTTACTGATACTAAGGTTGAGACCATAAACATCTCTGTTTCGGGTTCGGGTAAGTCTGACGACGATACTGAAGGCAATTTAGCAATAGGTCCGGGAGAAATTAATCACTTTGTTATTACCCATGACGGTTCAGCTGAGGCTGGAGTTGCTGATAATATTACTATAAGAGCTTATGATGCCTATAGTAATTTAAAGACAGATTATACTGGAACTATTACCGTGGATACTAACGGCACAGCTTCAGCTATAACTTGGGCTAAGGTTAGTGGAAACGGAACTTTTTCTGACGGAGGCCCTTCTT
>QMZY01000090.1 GCA_003663415.1 Candidatus Aenigmatarchaeota archaeon | reverse complement strand
TTTTGAGTTTCCAAGTTCCTTTTCTGTTAAAAATTTTATTGAACAACCTTTCCATCCTTGAAAAGCACCCTGAATATTTCTCTGTGAAACCTTAACATATTTAAGAACAAGTTAAATGATTTATTTCTCTGTTATTATTTCTATTATCCTAGCGTATGCCGGTCTTGTTACCAGAATACCAACCAGAACACCAACTATGGTTGTGATGGCGAAACCTCTAACCAAGCCAACACCTATGCTCATTAAAGGAAACATTGCGGCTATGGTTGTTGCTGCCGAACCAAATATTATAAAGAACGCTCTTTTTATTTTTTGTTTAAGGGTTAAAAGAACTTTTTCCTTTCTCTTTTCAACTGTTTCGTCTGCTATAATAATCTGGTCATCTATGCCTGTTCCTATTGCTGCTATTATACCACCTATTGCTGGCAAATCTATAGTCCATGACATCAAACCCAGAAGAGGAATAAGAATCGCTCCAACCCAAGCATATATGTCAGTTTCATGTTTCTTCCACCATGCTGCGGAAATGAGAATAAAATTCAAAATCAAAACAATGCCCCATATTAAAGAATCATGCGCAGCAGCAATACCTAAAATAATCACGACTTCTGAGAAGCTTATGAAAATCATCGGAATTGATATCTTTAGTTTTCTGTATCTTATAAACACAACAACTATAACAGCAATTCCTGCAAGAAGTCCTGCATATAAACTGGAAGACAAAAACCTGTTTCCCAGCCTTGGGGAAATCACATCAACAGATACTTTTTCCAAAGTTATAGGCAATGCCCCAGATCTCATGATGCTTTGAAGCCTTAGTTTTTCTTCCACAGCATCTTCTTCTGTCTGCCTTCCGCCCTGTATTTGCGGGGTTTTGTAAACTCTTCCTCCCAGAGAAGATGCAATTCTAAGGTCAGATACGAGCTGATTATCAAGATATAAATAAATTTTGGAATCCAGATATTTTTCTCCTGTATATATATCCAGTTTGCTTGGGATGCCTGAGGTTACTTTAGCAAAGTTCTCTGCACCTTTCTCTGATACCAGAACTGTAAAATAGAAAAGATATCCTTTACCTTCTCTTCTTACTCCAGAGTGTTGCGGGTCAGTGTATACAAGCTCTATGTCCTTTCCTGTATAAACATCGGCAAGGAACAAAAGTTTGTTTTGTGTTTTGTTTACATATTTGAAGTTTATTCCTTCCAAAACAAAGCTCTGATTTTCTTTTAGAGTCAGATTTCCGAGTTTAATGGATGTTGCGTTTTCTATAACCGAAACAGGATATTTGCTTTCTCCTAAAACAAATTCGCCCTTTCCATTGGAAAGTTCAACAGGTTTTGAAACCCTTGCTAAAAAATTTCCCTGTCTTGAAAGAAGGTTATCAATCACATCGCTTTTAAGCCCGGCGGCCTCTATTTGGATATAATATTTGCCATCAATTCCTTTGATTGGAAAAAAATTCATTTCCTTTAATCCGTAAAGGTTTGCCCTTGTCTGAAGGGTTGCAATAACTTGGGATATGTCTTCTTTGGTTACGTTCTCTTCCTTTGGTTTTAATATTATTCTTGTTCCGCCGCGAATATCCAAACCAAACTCAAGGTTTGTTCTTTCAATGTCCATTACCTCTATTCCAAGGGTTTTGTTCACGTGGAATATGTATTCCTTTCCATTAACCGTGAGTTTAATTTCACCTGTGAGATTCCTAACCAAAGAACCCCATTGCTCCTTGTTTTTTATGGTGAGTCCATTAACTTTTGATATAAACATACCCTGTTCAAGAACGCTCTTCGCAGGTGACTGGTCTGAAACATAAACTATCTCTACACCATTTCTTCCGTACGGATATGCTTTAAGGCCTATTGCTAAGACTGAGCCGAAAACCATTATTATTACCAACCATATTCTCCAGTATTTCAGCATTTATAACCCCTTCCTTTCACAATACCATTTCAGAATGACAGCATTCTGAAGCCATGTGTTTATCAAATCCAATACAAGACCTATTAAAAGAATTGCAGCAATCTGGGAAAGCACAGGAGATATTGAAGATATATAAAGACATGACAAAGCTGCAACAGTCGTTCCTGTCATTGTCAAACCGGTTTTAAATGCGTTTTTCAGCCTTTCTTCGAGCTTTCCTGTCGATGATTTGAGAAGCCTTGTGGTTAAAAGAATGTCTGTATCTATTGAATAACCTATAAGCATAAGCAAAGCGGCAAGGCCCGCAAGAGATAGAGTTATTCCAAAGACTTGCATAAAGGCAAGCGTGCATAAAATATCAGAAACCGCTGCAAGGATAACAGCAAGAGAAGGAATAAATATTCTAAATATTAAGAAAACTATTATACCCATAAAAACAAATGCAAGAATTATTCCTATTTGCGCCTGTTTCCAAAAGGATTCTCCAAGCGATGGCCCGATGGTTTCTATAGATATATCATCTGCTTCAATCCCCTTTTCTTTCAATGTGTTTAAAACAAGACTTGTGTTTATCTCTGGTTCTGTTTCAATCAAAATTCTGTAACCAGAAAATCCGTGGATTTCCCTGACTGAAGAGGAACCAAATTCCAAAAGACTTTTTTCAAGAGCTTTTACATCAATGCTTGTTTTTGGAGAAAAAGAAATGAGATTTCCTCCTTTCAGTTCTATAGACCTTTTAAACCACTCTCCTGTTTGGAAATATCCATTAATCAAAATTCCAAGAGAGAGCAAAAGAACTAAAATTGGAACCAGTACTGAATAGTTATATAATTTTTTGAATTTCATGGTTATCTATTTGGATATAATAAAATAAATATTAATCAAATAATTGACTTAAAAAGGGAGCTGTATGTGGGATATAATAATTGTTGGTGCCGGTCCTGTTGGACTTTATTCCGGAATGCTTTTGTCAAAGGGATTTAATACACTTGTTCTTGAAGAGGATAAAGCGATAGGAAAGCCCCTTCATTGTTCTGGTCTGGTTTCTGTGAACCTTAATAGATTTGTTAAACCGAGAAAGGAATTTATAGAGCATAAAGTTAAAGGAGCAAGGGTTTGGTATAAAAATTCCCGCCTTTTGCTAAAAAAACAAAAAACAGCGGCATATGTTATAAACAGGGAAAGGTTTGATAGTTATTTGGGTAGGGTTGCAGAAAAAAAAGGCTGTGAAATTTTGACAGGGTCAAAAGTGAATAAACTGTTTTTTACCAATAAGGATGTCAGGGTTGAAACAAAAAACAAACCGCTTCGCTCCAGAATGGTTTTAGGGTGTGACGGGTCTCAATCAATAGTGGCTAAAGCAATCGGGTCAAAACCAAAGGAAAAGGTAAAAGGTATAATAGCGATTACCGAAGAGGAAAACCGGTCAGAACATGTGGATATATTTATAGACAAAAAGCTAAGGGACGGTTTTTTCTGGAAAATTCCAAGGGGCGAGAGAACAGAATATGGTATGTGGTCTGGTTCTGCAAGTTTTGAGAGACTGGAAAGATTTTTTTCATTAAAACAGAAACCAGCAAACAGGCATGGTGGCTTGATACCGCTTGGTCCGGGAAAAACGGTTTCTGACAGATGCATTTTAATAGGAGATGCTGCCTCTCAGGTCAAACCGTGGTCAGGCGGCGGACTGGTCTACGGTCTATTGGCTTCGGAAATAGCATTTGAAACAATTAAGAAAGCGTTTGAAAAAAACGATTTCACAGAAAAAACACTGAAAACATACGAGAAAAACTGGAAAAAAAGGATTGGATGGAGAATAAAAATAGGGATGATTGGAAGGTCTGTTTTCAAAAAAACAGGAGAAAAGGAACTATGGTTGCTATTCAGGGTCTTAAAGCTTCTCAATCCTTTAATAAACACGCTTGACATGGATTTTTTGTTTTCTTTCCGTTAACGCTTTCTTTTCCAAAAAGAAAGGGTTAATCCGGCCTGAATTTGAAGCCGTAGAGAACAAGTCCTGATTTGTCTTCTTCTCTTATTTTTCTAAAACAGGCACGGACAGGCATACCGATTTTTATATCTTCTGGTTTGCAATCAACAACCTGTGAAATAACTTTGCACCCTTCTTCTAATTCTATGATTGCAATAATATAAGGAGCATAAGCCTCAAATCCTTTCGGTGGAACATGAATTATTGTGTAAGAGAAGACTTTGCCTTTTCCGGAGAACCTGTAATCTTTGAGGGAACCTGACCTGCGGCACACAGGGCATATGGCCCTTCCCGGGTAAAAATATCTTTTACACTTTTCACATTTTGAACCTATTAAAAGGTATCTTTCCTTGAATCTTCTCCAGTGAAAGGGAACAGCATATTCTGTCATTTTTCTCTCCCTAATATATGGATGCAAACAGTGGCTCCTGAACCACCCACATTATGCGCCAGACCAATTTCAGCGCCTGAAACCTGTCTTTTACCAGCTTCTCCTCTTAATTGCTTTACAATCTCTACAATCTGAGCCACACCAGTGGCTCCAACAGGATGGCCCTTTGCT
>QMZY01000089.1 GCA_003663415.1 Candidatus Aenigmatarchaeota archaeon | reverse complement strand
TTGGATTATGGAATAGAAGTTCAGGACACGCTGGTTCCATTAAAACCAAAACTTCCTCTAAACGCTGTTTTTCTCTCTCATTGCCACCTTGACCATTCTGGGTATTTACCTGCGTTATATACTATGGGTTATAAAGGGAACATATACGCAACAAGAATGACCCATGAACTTGCTTTTCTGCTTTTGAAAGACTCGTTGAATGTGCAGAGAAAAAAAGATATAGAACCGCTTTATCTTCAGCCTCATCTTAAGGAAATGAAAATGAAGAGGGAGTTTCTTGAGATAAATGAAGGTATAGAAACAGGCAATTTTAATGTAACATTTCGATCATCAGGCCACATTCCGGGAAGCGTTTCTATAACAGCAGAAGCTGAAGGGAAAAGGCTTCTTTTCACGGGCGATATAAAATTTATAGACACAAAACTTATGAAAGGCGCTTATTCTGATTTTAAAGATATAGATGTTTTGGTTTCTGAATCAACATATTCCTATAAAAACCATCCTGACAGGGAAGAGCTTGAAAAAAAACTAAAAGAAATTATAGAAACAACCTATCATAACGGCGGAATCTCTGTCTTGCCAACGTTTGCTGTAAGCAGAACGCAAGAGCTTCTTCTCATTCTGCATGAAACGGGCGTGCCTGTTTATTTAGACGGCATGGGCATTGAAGTCACTGTAAAAATATTAAATCACCCTGATTCTGTTAGAAATGCGGACAAGCTAAGGAAAGCGTTCAAAGCGGCAAGAAAAATAAGAAAAAATGCACAAAGGTATGAAGCAATAAAAGAACCTTGCGCGGTGATAACAACGGCAGGCATGCTTAACGGGGGACCTGTTGGTTTTTATATGAAAAAACTCCATAAAAAAGAAAACTGTTCCTTGATTTTGACAGGGTATCAAGTTGAAGGAACAGTAGGGAGAACATTGCTTGACACAGGGAGATACGTTGCTGAAGGTTTGGATGTAAAGCCAAGAATGAGGACAGAGTTTCTTGATTTCTCTGCGCACACAGACCATGACCATCTGATAGAATTTTACAAAAAAACCAGCCCTGAGAAAATAGTTCTTATGCACGGAGAACATACGGAAGAATTCGCAGAGGAGTTAAAAGAAATGGGTTTTAACGCATACGCGCCGGAAACAGGAGAAACAATCAAGGTTTGAAGGTCGTGTGAAATGAACATATCACTGCTTTTTTTGAAAAAACTTCAAATAAACAATTGGCAAAATACCGATTGTGTTTAATAGAAAAATAGCCACAAACCATTTTATTTGCTTGTTTCTTCCGGATTTCCACAAACCAACACCTTTCCAAACCGTTTCCCAGATTATTAAAGACATTAAGCAAATTAAAATCCATGTGTCAAATACCATATTATAGAATTAGTATTGGTATTTAAATTATTATATCCTTAAATAGGAAATTGTTTTTAATGAGCAGAAAATATTTATTGCAGGCTTTTAACCAATTATTGGTGATGTGTTATGAAAAGTATAGACGGGAGTTACCTTGAAGGCGGCGGCTCTATTATCAGAATTGCCTGCGCTTTATCAGCCGTTACAAAAACACCAGTAAGGATAGAAAACATAAGAGCAAACAGACCTGACCCCGGTTTGAAAACACAGCATTTAGAGGGATTGAAAGCTTTAACAGATTTGTGCAATGGAGAGCTTAAAAACGGTTTTCTCGGGTCAAAGGAAATAGAGTTTTATCCTAAAGAAATAACCAGCAAGCGCTTAAAAATCAAAATATCAACTGCGGGGAGCGTTGGTTTAATTTTTCAGATTCTTAAGCTGCCTGCGTGCGTGCCACCAGAAGGCGTAACAATCAGGGTTCAGGGCGGCGGAACCTTTGGAAAGTACGCACCACCGCTTATTTACACTCAAAACATACTTCTTCCTGTTTTAAGAGAAACGGGATATAAAGCAGACATAAGAATACAGAAACACGGGTTTTTTCCAAAAGGCGGGGCTGAAGTGGAAATGGTTTTCCACTCTGTTAAAAGGTTTTTGCCCGTCAATATGGAAGAAAGAGGCGAAATGACGGGGATAAAGGGAATTTCTATTGCGTCAAAGCACCTTGAAAAAGCCAGGGTAGCTGAAAGGCAAACAAACAGCGCGAAAAAAACGCTCATAGAGAAGACGGGTGTTTCGCCGGAAATAGAAACAAAGTATGTAGAAAGTGACTGCCCCGGGTCCGGAATTCTTTTGTGGTGCGAGTTTGAGAAAGGAATGGTCTCGGGAGATGCTCTGGGTGAGAGAGGCAAACCCGCTGAGCTGGTTGGAAAGGAAGCGTGCGAGAATCTGATCAAAGATGTTGAGTCTGGCGCTTCTGTGGATAAATATCTCTCTGACCAGATTCTGCCTTTCATGGCTTTGGCTGATGGAAAGTCATCTGTAACTGTTCCTGTTTTAACAAACCATGCGAAAACAAATATCTGGGTTGTTCAGAGATTTTTTCCTGTGGAGTTTGAAGTTAAAAAAGAGGGAAAACATTTTAAGGTTTCTTGTGAAGGGGTTGGGTTTGATTTTTCTAGCATTTAGTTTCAGATTCTGTATTGAACCTGTAAAGAAACCATTTTATTTTTCCTGAATCTATAATATCTTTTATTCGCTTTTCCTTGTTTGTTAGTTTGCTTTTGTCTGTTTTGATTTCCACAAAATGTATCTGTTTTATATCCTCTTCATCCAAGCCCTCAAAAACTATATAATCAACAGGGTCTCCAATAAATTTGCATTCAGATGATTTGAAGGGAAAATTCGGGAGGTAAGGCGCAAATATTTCAGATATTTTGCCTTTTATACCGGCCCTTTGTTTATCAGCTATTTCTCTCCTTAGCTTAGTTAATTTTTCCTGCCATTCCGTTTCCTTTTTATACTCTCCCGTCTTCTGGCCTCTTCTGTATGCGCTCTGAACAAGTATTATTAAAAAAACAACAAAAACGAACAATGCAACCAGTATCAAATAATCCGGAACAATCATAATATAGAATTGGAATTGGTTTTTAATAACTTAAAGGCAAAATAAAGTTTCTAACCTTTCAAATGCTGATGGAAACCGTTTATGGAAATATTCTGCGGTTAAAAAAAGAAAAATTTATATAAGTTAGAAATGGTGGGCATTCTAAGAAACAAACATTTGAAAATATCTTCTCGGTCAGTTTTAATGGACTATCTTATTTTTCTTCAAACTTTTCCTTACAGCCTCATCAAAAACTCCGGCAAATCCTCTTCGTCCAAAACCAGAACATTTCTCGGATACCTTCTATGAGGCTTTCCCGCCTTTACTTCCACTTTAAAATTTCCAGCCAAGCAATCGATTTCGTATTTGTTTCGGTAATAGAAGATTTCACCAAACCTTCGATAGAGATGCTCCTGAACTATTCCTTCGTAGAGAGCGCTTTCAAGGAATTTCTCACCTGTCCAGAAGGAGAAGGCATGATAGATAAAAGGATCTCTAAAGAAGATTTTCTTTAGAAATTTTATTTCTAATGATTTATTAATGATTTATAAATATTTTCTAATTTAAATTTCTAAAGAGCAATATTTCTTTTTATCTTTTTAAAAAGACAAAATACTTACATTTCGTTCTCTTATTAAGACAATTTGAATAATAAAAACAACCCAAACTCACACCTCAATCCTTGTCGGGAGACCGGATTCTTTTATTCTTTTGATTCTTTCAATACATTCCTTATTTCACTAGTTTCCCTTTCCGTTATTTTCAAAAGAATATCCTTACACTTAACCATAAAATCTGGTACACTTTCTATTATTTTATTGATTGTCTCATCCTTCACTTCCCTATCTGTATAGTATTGAGTATCGATTCTAGCATTAAAGGCATCCTCAAGAAGTTCGCATTCTCTCTCACTGAAATAATCTGAAAGAAACCTTTTCATGAATTCTATGGTGCAGGAATGTATTTCGCTTTTTACACCCAGTCTCATAAGAACAGCGTAAACAGAGAAGTACATCGTGTAATAAGCAGTTGCTATCTTCCAGTCTCTGGTTTTAACCATTCGCATGTCTTCAAGAGATTCCTCTGCTTTTTTAAGATAAGCCTCTGCCAAATTTTTGTTGGGTTCTACTACCTGGATACCTTTTTTAACCTCCAGACACCATTTAATTTTATCCATACTTCGTCACAATCTCTATAAATTCCTCTACCCCAGAAATAATAACATGGTTTAGCAGGATTTCCTTTATGAGATGATCTGTTTTCAAACCTTTGATAAACTGGTTTCTGGGATATTTTTTTACGTTTATTTTAACTCCGTACTTCTTGGATATGTTTTTCATTTCACTCCTATCATACTCACCTGCAACAAACAAATCCAGATCAGAATCCTTTTTTGCAGTTCCTTTAGCATAGCTTCCAAAAACCAAAACAATCCCTTTCATACACGGCTTTGCCTTCTCTATAACCTCTCTTATTAATGGATTTGATTCCAAAAATACGATTTTCTTGTATTCTTCAGCCAAAATCAAATA
>QMZY01000088.1 GCA_003663415.1 Candidatus Aenigmatarchaeota archaeon | reverse complement strand
AACACATTTACAGATTTCATACCAACCATTATTTTCGGAGCGCCAGAACCGGATTCTTGCCTCTCTGTCTTGCCTTCCCACAAACTTCTTCTCCAGGGAAAAGGCTACGAAGCCCTTTTCCTGGCAACACTCGGCGGTTTCGGAGTAACCATATTAACAATATTAACTCTGCCTTTGCTCATCTTCTCTTTGCCCCACCTTTACACATTGCTCTCGCCTGTGCTTCATTTTATTCTTGTGTTTATAGCAATATGGATGATAGTTTCAGAGAAAAACAAGATGATGGCTTTTCTTTCCTTCTTTTTGTCCGGCCTTTTCGGTTTAATCTCTCTCCACTCGCTCCCTTCACAAACGTCTGTTTTTCCTGCTTTAACAGGACTTTTCGGAGCAAGCGCGCTCCTTATAACACTGAAAACCAAACCATTTATACCAGAACAGAAAACAGAAACAGCAAAAGAAAACCACACAAAAGGGATTTTAACAGGTTGGCTGGCAGGTTTTTTTGCAGGTCTTTTCCCGGGCATTGGTTCTGCTCAGTCAGGCATTATTGCTTCACAGATATTGAAAGCCAGAAGAAAGGATTTTATAACAGCAATCGGCGGAATAAACACAGCAAACATATTTTTCACTTTTGTTGTTTTTTACACATTAAACAAAACCAGATCCGGTGCAGCATGGATAATATCACAGATAACAACCCTTGTTTCACCTGCAGACCTTTTGCTCATAACACTTACAGCAGCAATCACCTGCTTTCTTTCAGTAATTCTCACGCTAAAAACAGGAAAATATATTGTTAAAAAAGCCTACACAATCAACTACACAAAACTAAACACGCTTACACTTTTATTAATTTCACTTCTTGTCTTTTTGTTCACAGGGTTTATCGGATTGTTCATTATGCTTATAGGAACCCTTCTTGGAATTTTCACTATACTTTCCGGCATAAAAAGAACGCATCTTATGGGTTTTCTTTTAGTGCCAACCATACTTTACTTTTCTGGTTTAAACCCTGTTTTTTTCAGTTTTTCAGGCATTTAGTAATATTAAGTAATATGAAGTTCCATGAGAAACAAAGGGGTCAAAACCAATAACATGCAAATAAAATGAACAATAAATTAACTTAATATGAACACCCTGATTTCCTATGGAAACCAACACCCCTTCATTTCCTATGGAAACTTCACGTTCACTCCAATGTAATCCAATAAAAAATGAAATTATGAACTTTCCAGTCACTTACATACCACAGACGCGGCCATTCCTTTAGAAGAGGAAAAAACAATCTCACCGCCGCATTCACAGAAACCGGTCAAAGGAACATGAGAATATGTCTTCTGACAGTTTTTGCATATAAAACCTTTCAAGTCTGTTATTGGTATCTCTTTGGTTTCTTTATGATTATTATTGTTGTTTATTATGTCAGAAAGAAGCGTTTGTTTGCCGTTGCCGAGCAGCTCAGATTTTGATATTCCAAGGGCATTAAATATCCTTTCCAGCGGCGGCAGTATCTGGTTTTCAATGTAATAGTTTGAATCTATTTCCAAACCCTTTTCCATAACATATACCGGGTCTTCAGCCCTTTTTGACAACAGGCCGGTGCCCTTTATAATAACATAACTCACCCTGTCGCCTATACCCGGAGCTTCAGCGGGGTTTCTTGTTTGCATTTTCTTAACGAGCTCTATATGGGGCTGAATGCCCGCGTAGCTTTTTGGCTGTTTCGTCATGTTTTTTGTTATAACAAGCTTCTTGACAGGAACCTCGCTTTTGACAAGACTCTTTACCACACCCCTGAAATAATCAACCGCGTCTTTAACATTGTTTTCTTTCAAAACAATTTCTATAATCTTTTTTGTTGTATCAGAAACAAGCTCGCACCAATCCCTTCTGACAGTTTCTATGCCTTTCATCTCTATATTTTCCTCCCACCCGTTCATTCCGCTGGAAAAAGACCACGCCATGTATCTCTTTTTTGTTAAAGGCAAAAACCTCTTGAAAATCTTTTCAAACTCAAGCGTCATAATTCCAGGAAGCCTGTCACTGACTGTTTTTGATATTTGTTCTCCAATTTCCCTTAATTTTTCCAGATCGTCTTCACCTGTCTCAACGAACACAGAGTCTGTATCACCATACACGACCTTGTATCCTATTTCCTCTTCTATAATCTTTTTTGTTTCGTGAATAAAATAACGGCCGCAATACGTTACTGTGTTTGCTATGTCCAGATCGTAAATTTTGGCTCTTGGATATCCCATATGACCGTAAAAAGCATTTGCCATTATTTTCAGCGCCCATTGCTCTGCATTAAGAAGCCTTTTCTTTTCAGGGTCTTCTGTTGTTTTAAGCTTTTTTTTGATTTTCCCCCTGTTTTTCATTAATTTTTCCAGTATTTTTGGTATAATGCCTTCTGCTATTTCCTTTGAAGCAAACTCTGTTCCAAGAGGCGTTTTTATAACCTTTTCAGGCCTTTGGTTTCTTACGAGCGTTGTGGGGCATATATTAAACGTTCTTATTATTGAAGGATACATTGAAAGAAAATCCAGAACAATGACATTGGAATGCAAACCCTTTTCAGGTTCCAGAACAAAACCACCTTTGAGGTGTTTTTTTCTTGCTTTCTCCCTTTCCGCAACCTCTTTTGCGTCAGGTTTGCAGGGAACTATAAACCCTTTTTTATTAAACTCCCTCAATGTGAAATTCTCTATCCTTGTTGTTTCACCACTGTCCAAAGTATCCTGCAGCAAGGTTCCGGAAATCCTTGACAAAGCAATATATTTATCAATAAGATGCAGTTTAACCAAGAGGTTCATTGCAAGAACAGAATCTATCCTTGAATACTCAACAAGCTTCTTAAAGTCCTTGTTTGTTCCTTTCCAAAACTTCTCTATTTCAGAATGCTTCACATCAACCTTTTTCTCGCCCAAAAGAGCCTCAGCAACAAAATCCAACCCGTACCTTGTGAGAGAGAAATCCTTTTTTATTATCTCAAAGCTGTCCACAACAACCCTTCCTGTAATTGAAATTTTGTATCTTGCCATCACTTTCCTTGCCATCACGCTTTTTTGCTTGCATCTCCCAAGCAAGGGCTTTATCTTGTTTTGTCTCATCCTCTCAAGAATGTAAGGAAAATCAAAATTGTTTATGTTGTAGCCGGTAATAATGTCAGGATCGTATTTTTCTATTATTCTCGCAAACTCTTCAAGCATTTCTTTTTCAGAAGCAAAAGACAAAACATCACCATCGGGCCTTGTGCTCAGAACAAGAGAATCCCTTCCTTCATAACGCTCGCTAAACACGAGCGATATCAAAATAATAGGATCTCTTTTTGCATCAGGAACAGCTCCTTTCTGAACAGAAACACACTCTATATCCAGAGCAAGCAACCTTAAAGGAGCGTTTCCGCTGTTATCACCAGGCTTGATTTTTTTTATCTGCACGCATTTATCTGCCCTGACGGTGTGGGTTTGCACCCCGTTGTGTTCCAGTTTTATCCATTGCATCCCGCTCAAACCAAAATCACTCATAAACCTGTACTTAAAAAGAATATCAGCCTCATATACTTTCACACCAGCTCCCTTCAGTTTTTCCCTTATTTCAGGCGTTTTTGAAGGATTGGTTATTGTTACCTTTAGAAACTCTTTTGGCTTTTGATACCCGCCGACAGGCGTTCTCTTAACAGTTTCTATTTTTATCACCTGTGGCTCCTTTGAAAGAAGCTCCTTGACAGCGTCTGTTTTTTCAACATAAAAATAAGGCATGTATCCTTCATAAAACCCGCAAACAACCTCTCCTTTTTCTGTTTTGCCAAAAATCCTTACTATCGGTTTTTCATCAACCTGAACGTAATCAACGTCTAATATCTGAATCTCCATAAAACCACCAAAACAAACATAATATTTTTGTTCTTTAAACAATAAAAAAACATTCCCAACTTTGTTATATATTATGAAAAATAGATATCTTTCCCAACAAACAGCTCATTCAAAAGGATTAAACCCCTGCTTCAAAAGATTCTGTATCGGCAGAAAAAGCGGTTCAGGAAGACTGTTCCATTCAAACCAAGCCCATTTCTCACACTTTTCAGGCTCCATAACCTTAGCTTTACCGGACGCATATTCGGCAATCACAAACAATGTCACATAGTGCTTGGCTTCTTTCTCAAACACATCATTGGTAAAGGGACCAAGCCTGAGATTTTTTATCTCAATCCCTGTTTCTTCTCTAACCTCTCTAACAGCGCATTCCTCAACACTTTCATTAAATTCCAGATGCCCCCCGGGAAAACACCAAGAACCCTCCCCGTGCGCATTTTTTCTTTTGCCGAGAAGAACCTTGCCGCCTTTTATAACAACCACTCCAACACCAACACAGGGCCTTTTCATTATCATAATAAAGAAAAGAAGCTTTATAATGTTTAAAACGCCCTGGGTAGGACTCGAACCTACGACCTACCGGTTAACAGCCGGGCGCTCTACCTGCTGAGCTACCAGGGCTTTCTAAAAGTATGTTTATGAGTTTCTTTTT
>QMZY01000087.1 GCA_003663415.1 Candidatus Aenigmatarchaeota archaeon | reverse complement strand
GGTGTCATGTTTGTGTAGAACCAGTAGAATGTTTCATTCCATTTGTTCCAATATGTATTGGTGGCTATTCCCATCCAAGCATTTACAGATAATTCGTCACCTGGAACTACTGGGTTTGGATCATAGATTATGTTGACGTCTAGTCCTCTTCTTGTCTCATTCCATCCGAATTCGCCTACATATACTCTTTTGACATAGAATTGGTCATCTGTTGTGCTCAGATCTCCATCTAAGTCCAACGCGCCGTTTTCAGGGTTTATTGTCCATCTTCTGTAGCCCCAAAGACCCCAGTCAGGAGAGCCGACAATAACGTCCCAGACCTCATATCTGTAGGATATATCGCTCCACCTAAATTCTTCAAGGTGCCAAGTTACAGGGTAGCCCCAAGAGATGCGAACCATTTTGGTGTAGTTTAAGCTTGGGTACACAGTGTAGTTTTCTCCGTTCATTGTCACATTGTATATGGGCATATTATCTTCGTAGGCGTAGAAGTTACCGTATCTTGGTGGGATTTCATACCACCATTCTGGGTGTAGAAGCCAGTTAGCAGGCACTAAGTCGTACCATGCACCTGACACCGTGTAAACACGGTAATAATCGTAGATTAGTTTCCTCGAACTATATTCACTTACCCACACTGTTGTGTTGTAGGTTTCACCTCTCCAAGTGAAGGTTTCAGGTTCAACATCTGTGTATTCACCTAGTTCTACGACTACTATTCCTATGAATTCGTAGTCTTCTAAGTTTTCTACTTCTATTCTAGATCCATTGAGTAGATATAGGATGTAAGTATCGCTTTCCCAGTCGTATTCTGGTTTAGGAGATACTGTGTAGTATGTAGTGCCATTTACTGATACGTTGTAGAAGACTACTCTATATTGATGGGTAACGGTTAGAACAGTTCTGTCAAGCAAGGTGAGCTTACCGCTGCCGCCGTCATAGTCAGCAGCATATAATTTAATTAGATTATTTCTGTCATATGTCCCTTGGCTTGTTAAGTTTCCAATGTACACTGTGAAGCCAATCTCAACAACATCCCAGCAGTCTTTTCCAGATATCTTTGTGTATAGGTGTTCTCCTTTTTTTACGTTAATGCGATTTCCATCTACCATTATATGTCCTGACATGGATCCTTCAGTATCGTAGTGAATAAGGTACAGTGAACCGTTTACTAGAGCGTATTCGTCTTCAGGGACCACTCCACCTTCGCTTCCTGGTTGTTGCAAAGACCACCATGAAATCCATTCGTATTTGTCGCTTACACCCTCGTATGGGAGTTCTATTTTTTCTTCACCGACTAAAGTATAATACCATGATCTCTTGAACCATTCAGGTACAAGTATGGACTCTCCATTATATTCTCCAATGTAGAATGCTGATGGATATTCGATGTAATATCTCTTGCTATCTTTTTCAAAGTAATATTCATACATGTATTCGTAGTCGTAGTCCACGTAGATTTTTGTTCCATTTTCAAGTAAGATGTAGTACTCTTGTGCTAAGTAGTCCCAGTCAATCCAACCCTTTGTGAGGTTGACCCATGTGGTTCCATTGATAAGTGTGAAGTAACCAGCAAACTCGACTGGTACCTTGCCAATTTTCTCCGCACCAATTACATCGTTTGAATCCTGTAACCATATAATGTCTCCGTCTAATGTAACTATGAGCCAAGCTTCTTTGTATCTGTTCCACCACGGGTATCTCATGTACGTTGTAATATTGAAGGTTTCTCCGGTAGTTTCATTACGAATAGTTACATTGTATATGAAAGCCTGATATGCTTCGTACACATAGATTTTTGTTCCGTTTTCTAAGGTGTAGTAGTGCTTGTTTTCGTAGGTTGTTGGATCCCATTCTTCACGTAACAGTTTGTACTCATACTTATTTCCATTCCAATATTTTATCTCCTTTAATGGAAGCTTTTCACCGTTGATCACTATGTAGGGTTTATTCACTATAAGATATCTCTCGCCGCTTGAAGTGTCTTCTGCATATTGCCTTGTTTCAGGCGTTGGTACATATACTTCTACACTTCCATTATTAATGGTGTAAACCACGCTGTATATCCAATCTTCTACGAAGTGTTCTCCCCATGGCTGAGAATAGTCTGGACCATATGTCCAATTGAGTAAACCAACGTCGAAACTGTATCTTTGGTCTATAGCATATTCAGTGAAACTCATATTCACTTGAATAACGTACTTTCCATCTTCTGTAGTGAAAGCTGTATAGTTATTTACCGTTACGTAGGGTTCATCTACCACTGTGTCCTTGTCGTGCCATCCTATCCAACCTTTTATCCATTCGCCGGAGGTTTGGTTAAAGGAATAGTGCTCCCAGTGCCAGCCTTCAACTTCCTCCATCATGCCTGTTGTTTCATTCCACATTTCATATGTGCCATATTCGTAGACTTCCTTGTAAGTTGCATTGTAAACTATTGTTTTAGATGTGTTCTCTCTTAGGTTTACTATTGTAATTATTTCTGTGTTACCCCATATGGTTTCATTTTCGCTCCAATAATAGTTCCAACAGTTAAACCTTATTTTTACACCGTCAATGTCAGATGTGATGCTGCTACCACCCTCCATCTCTACTTCAACAATGAACCATTGACCTGGATCAGTAGCATAATACCAGTCTCCAGAAGACCCCCCGCTTTGATTCCTGATTCTGACACTAACTACTGGTTTCTCCACAGATATTTGGCTGGCATTTTCCATCACCCAATCCCAGTCTCTTGGACAAAGTCTCTGTTGGTTACTATATACGTAGTATTCTAACCATAGGTCTTGCCCAGGGTTTCCTACAAATTTTCCTCTGAACTCTAACACAATTTTGTTGTCCTCAGCCGTTTTAGTTACTTCGAGAAGTTCGTAGAACCTCAGCTCAGATGGTACATCTTCGATTTCCCACTGTTCTACGCTTTCAACGTATGTTCCCCATTCGTCTCTTTTAAGCGTAGAATTGTAGTACTGATAGAGCAGGTAATAGCCATAGGTGCTATCACTGTTATTGTAGAATAGAAGCAGCTTGGGTGCGATGGAAATCGGATAGGTTTCAGGTTCATATTTCCCTGTTGTTTCATTCCACATATAGTATGTTATATTGTATTCTTTGCTAATATCTGTCCATTGTTCTTCTAGGTGTGGCCCGAATACCCATTCTCTTGTTATTATTGTGGCGTTTGGATCCCAAACATAGGTGTCTGAAGTTTTGTTATATACCCAACCGCCATGGTAAACTCTATATTCTTCATGCCATCCTGTTACGTTAACGTATGTTCTGATGGTGTACGGAAGCTGAATTAACACGCTTGCATTTCTAAATTCGGAATCGGAGATTCCGGTTATGTTTAGACGTATTATGAATGTTTGATTTACTCCTATGCTACGAATCATGTTGTACTCCGTGTTTAATATTTCCGCTATATATGTGCCTCCGTACATAATGTCATAGTATACTGCAACTTCGCTCCATGGACCGCCTATTGCAACGTCCTTGTATAAACTTAGTTCACTGTCCCAGTAGTATGATGAACTTCCAATATAGCTGCTTTGGTTGTCGTAAATGTTTAGATAAACGTGGTATATTCCTTTTGGAGTTAGATCGTTAAACTGACCGACTATCGTTAATGTGTATTTATCTGCGTCCTCGCTTATGGTTGTTTGGCTTTGGTCTAATGTGAAGAATTCACCTGTAGTAGGTCTGTATGATTCTGACCATGAAGCATTCCAAACAGAAGACCGCGTATTCCAAAGGTTTGATGCGTAATCGTAGTGTATCGTTAGAGATGCGGAGATGTTTACAGCCCACATATCCCAAGACAAGTCTATCATTCCCAGTTGAGTTCCTTCTTCAAACAAAGTCTTTGGTATTGTTATGTTCACTTTTACCGGGGCGTTCAGTGCAATCCAAGTGTCAGGTGTAACCAAATACCAAGTATCACTTGTTGTATTGTAGCAGAATATGTCGTATCGCGCTTTTGGACCAAACTCCCAGCTTATATCTTGATATGTCCAGTTCCATCCCCAGCTCTCGTTATATAGTCGCCACCATACTCTTATCTCTGGTGGCAGATTTGCCACCGATGGATCGACATAGATGGTATCTTCAGTTTCATAGTAAAGTAGCTCGCTAAAGAACGGTACAATATGCAAAGTATATGTTGTAGCTGCTGCCCAGTTCCCTATAACCATTTTGAATCCTATGAGGTCTGCACTGGCATTTTTCATGGCTCCTATGGCTT
This sequence comes from Candidatus Aenigmatarchaeota archaeon, assembly GCA_003663415.1. Lineage (GTDB taxonomy): Archaea > Aenigmatarchaeota > Aenigmatarchaeia > QMZP01 > QMZP01 > QMZY01. The sequence continues at coordinate 286 of QMZY01000087.1, read as the reverse complement.
CTCTTGAGTCAAAGGGTACTGAACATTCTGGGGTTCCAAAATTGTGAGCTTGATAATGTTCAATGAAGTTGAAATCGTTGTCATAAAAGTCTATGGACACCGATTCGATTGTTGCTCCATTATCTATGGAAGCATTAAATCCTGTCAAAAATTCAACTGCCCTTGGTTCAGCAATTATGAGAATCTCCACAGTGCTGCTGTCTGCAGTTTCATTCGAGAACGTTACAAATAGTTCTCCTTCAGTGAACGAGAAGTTGAAGAACGTTAGAACTCCTAGTTCTTCGTT
>QMZY01000086.1 GCA_003663415.1 Candidatus Aenigmatarchaeota archaeon | reverse complement strand
TTATCTGGGTAAAAGTACATTGGATAAGGATTTTGTAATAGAACCCCACTTCTTCTACTTATCCTTAAATAGCCATCTGGTTTTTTCCAGATTATTCTATCTCTATATGTGAAGCCTGCTTCCTGAAAAATTTTAGTAGCATCTGCAACTATTGGATATTTTACCCCTTTTACTAACATATCATCTATATTTAAAACAACAATTCTACCTTTTGCCAAAACTCTAAATAGTTCTTTTGCTACCTTCCTAAGAACACCTAAATATTGTCCATAGCTTTTAAAGAGATCTTTATAATCAAAAGGAGCATTAAAATAGGGTGGTGAAGTAACTACAAGATGCACACTTTCATCTGGAATTTCACTCATGTCCATACAATTTCCAATGATTAATTTATGATGCGTCCCCATATTATTTTCCTCTTTTAGATGAATTTTTATGATTAGTTATTTCTCTCACCATAAAATTCTCAATTTGTTTTGACAAAATCCAACCGTTTTTTTCACAAATCTTTTTATATTCTTCATAAGTTTTTTTATCAACACTTAATGAAATGATTTTCTTTCCCATTTTTAACCCCATGATTTATATAACCTTATATAAAGATAAATAAGAATTCTTTATAAAAGTTTTGCCACCCTGCCATCCTGTTTTTTAATTAAAAACAAAATAATATGTTCCAGTATATAATTTTCTGGTGCCCTCGCAAAAACTCTCCTCACTCCTTTGGGATTCGTCGGCACGTTGCACTCTCGCTTACGCTCGGAGCTTCATTAAATCGTATTTTTTGTTTTTATCAGGTCCAGCCTTTCGCATGTTTCCAGAATGCCCCATGCATAAACAACCGCCTCAAATGCCCTTATAAAATCCTTTTTTTCAATAAAATGCTCGGAGTCTTTTATATAAGCGTGGATGTTTTCAACAGAATTTCTGACTTTTTCAGAATCGTTTAGTATTACTATTCTTGAAGCTGTTTCCTTGAGTTTTTTAAGCCATTTGTCTGTTTCCTTTTTAAGCTGTTTTTCTGTTTCAGGCATATTTATATTTTCAATATAATCATATATATGGTATGGGTTATGTCTTAAAGCTTGAAAGGCTAAGAAAAACCGACAGGATTGCGGGAAAAAAAGCCTGCTCTTTAGGAGAGCTCATAAGAGCCGGTTATCCTGTGCCCCCGGGTTTTGTTATAACAGCAGAAGCATATGTGAAATTTTTGAAAACAAATAATCTGGAAACAAAAATCAAAAAAATGCTTTCTGAAATAAAGCTTGATGATATTTCGCACATAGAAACTGTTTCAGACGATATACAAAACCTTATAATTAATGCAGATATTCCTGAGTTTATAGCAAAAGATATAAAAGAAGCGTATGATGAATTGTCTGTGGGAAAAGATGTGAAAGGTCTTGGTGGTATTGCATTTGACATGATTAAAGCCGGCAGGGGAAGCGAAAATGTTTCTGTCAGGCCATCGCCTGTGTCAGAAACAGACAAAACCTTCTTTGGTCACACAACACTTCTTAATGTTAGCGGTTTTGGAAAACTTACAGATGCTGTGAAAGAGGTTTGGGCATCTGTTTTTAGCAAAAATGCGCTTCTTTACAGAGGAATGAGAAACATTGAAAGACCTCTAATGTCGGTTATTGTGCAAAAAATGCTTGAACCTGAAAAATCAGGCATACTCTCGACTGCAGACCCTGTTTCCGGCGATTCGTCAAAAATAGTAATAGAATCTGTGTGGGGGCTTTGTAAAACCCTGAACAAAGGATTGCTAATTCCTGATTTATATTATGTTTCAAAAGAAACAGGAAATATTGAGAAAGCAAAAACAGGCAAAAAACCCTTCCTAATGAAAAGAGACCCTGTTTCTGGTTCAACTGTCACTGAAACTGTTTTTAAAGAGAAAACAAATGTGCCTTCGCTTAATGAAAACGAAGTAAAAAAACTATGGGAGCTGTCAAGAAAAATTGAGGATTGTTTTGGTTCGCAACAGGTTATTGTCTGGTGCATAGAGAGAAACAGAATTTTTGTTCTTAATGCTTTGCCGTTAAAAATTGCTTCTGCTCAGGACATTCCGGAACCAGAAAAGGGGGAGCTTATTGTTCAGGGTGTTCCCTCATCGCCGGGCATAGCCGTGGGTAAAATAAAAACTGTTTCTGAAACAAAAGGTTATTTTGAAAGTGATGCTGTTGTTGTAACAAAGAACGCGTCTGATGAAATAATCGATGTTATTAAAAACGTTTCAGGAGTTATTACAGAGTCCGGTGGCGTCTTTTCTAACGGCGCCTTTCTTTGCAGAGAGTTTGGAATACCAATGATAACAGGAGCTGAAAACATAACGAATTTTTTAAAAGAAGACCAGATGGTTTTAATAAATGGTTTGCATGGAGCGGTTTATAGAACTGCTTACAGCGGAAGAGAGGAAGGGATTGATGCGAATGAGCATGAACAGCAGCAAAAAGTAACTGTTTTTAATGAGGCACTAAAAAAAGCTGACCCGGGCATAACAGCAACTGAAATAAAAATAATTCTGAACGGGTCTTCTGTTTCGCCGGAAACCCTGGAGAAAAGCGACGGCGTTGGCTTGTTCGAACCTGAATACATGCTGACAGAATCTGATGTGAATCCTTATGAAATAGCGCAAAGAGAACCTGAAGAGATTATAGGAAAAATCGCAAACAGAGTGGGTGAGGTTGCGAGAAGAATCTATCCGAAACCTGTCTGGTATAAAGGATTTGACCTCAGAACAGATGAAATAAAGGGACTGGAAGAAACAGAAGAAGAAACAAACCCTCTTATCGGGTGGCACGGAATAGCAAAAGGGTTGGAAGAAGCAAACCTTTTGAAATGTGAAATAGAAGCTGTAAAAAGAATGTATGAGTCAGGGTTGGCAAATGTTTCATATCTTGTTCCTTTTATGCGCAGGGTTGAGGAACTGAGAAGACTGAAACTTTTTATGGACTTCCCTCTTAAGTTGGGGGTGATGATTGAAACTCCTTCTGTTGCTTTAAATATTGAAGAGTTTTGCAAAGAAGGGATAAACTTTGTATGCATAAATCTCAACACACTAACGCAATTAACCCTTGGGGTTGATAAAAATGTACTGAACCTCTCGCCTGTTTATTTGAGATTTGATCCGAGTGTGAAAGAACTTGTTAAAAAGGTTGTTAAAATATGCAACAAATACGGAATTGAAGTTTCTGCTGCAGGTGATGTTCTTTCTTTGCCGGAAGCGGTAGAAAAACTCGTGGAGCTTGGAGTAAAGTCTATAACAGTCAAACCGGACATTATTGAAAAAACAAAGTCTGCTGTGGTAAGAACAGAAAAAAGGCTGCTTCTCAGCAGGATAAGAGAAAGCGAGTTTTAGCGAAAAGTATTTAAATCTATCTTTATCACTATTATTTAGTGAATAAATAATTAAAGTAATGGAGGGAAAAATGAGAAAATTGGTATTGTTTGGTTTTTTGGTGATATTTTTAAACAACATTATGTCTGTTAATGCAGAGCTTAGTTGTAATGTTGTTAATGGAAACTGTCCTTCAGGATATGTAACGGTTTTCAGAATGTCTGATTTTGTCAATGCTCATGCAGAACTTCCTTCACAGAACACGTATCCTTACAGCGTGTGCTGCACGGGTGTGAATGGTTTGGGAACAGGCTGCAGCGGAATATATGACGTGGTTGCAACGCTTTCGGACCCCACAAATGCTCATATAGCTTATGCCGGATATTATCCCTATGATGTCTGTCTTTCTGTTCCATCTGGACAAATAGACTGCAAGTTCGGGACAGAAGCAGAATGTTCAGGCTATACAATCTTGGCTTCGGCGTCAGATGCCTACAATGCTCATGTGGCTGAACCAAGTTATTACCCAACAAAAATATGTTGCAGTGTTGCTCTTTCCCGAAATACACCGAACATTGCTGAAATGGATTTGCTTCCTGCAAACCCGAGCCAGAACGATAATCTGAAATGTGAGGTTCGGGCTTCTGATGATGATGGTAACTTGGACCATGTCAGGTTTGAATGGCTTGTTAATGATGTTGCTGTCAAGACAGAAACAGCGGGTGTTTCAGGGAGTTTTGATTATGCTGAGAGCGTTCTGGATAACAGTTACACAGCTTCCGGCGATGAAATTGAATGCAGGGCGTGGGTGTATGACACAACAAATCTTTATGATTATGAGAACAGAGTTGTGTATGTGGAGGGAAACACGCCTCCGCAAATTTCGGGAATACCTGATTATAATGTTCAAGTAGGAAACACAATCGAATTAATTGACCTTTATCCATACGCCTCGGATGCTGAGGACCCTGATGCAGATCTTGTTTTCAGCATAGATTCTGAATCAGAGCCTTCTGTAATTGATTGCTATGTTACGAATAACAGATATGTTGGCTGCGGCTCAGCGCAGCAAACAGGTTATTCAGATATAACAGTAAAGGTCACTGATTCGCAGGGATTGTGGGATACGGACACATTCAGAATAACTGTTACAGAACAGCCTTCACATAGTCCTCAAATCACAAACATGGAAATAACACCGGAACATCCCGACGAGTATGATGATTTGACATGCAAGGTCTGGGTTTCTGACGGCGACGGAGACCTTGACAGGGTCA
>QMZY01000085.1 GCA_003663415.1 Candidatus Aenigmatarchaeota archaeon | reverse complement strand
TCTGGATGTTTGTGGTTTATATAATCACGAGAGAGAAAGCAAAGGCATCAAAAATTTGTGGCAGACCTTTGTTTTGGTCAATAGCAATAGTTCTTATAACGTTAGCAATTTTGGTTGTTTATGCAATATAACAGAGGTGATAATATGAATAAAAACCAAACAAAAGATAAACTCTGGATGCATGGTTTCTTAGGGTTCTTGGGATTCCTCGGTTTTCAAGCTTTTGCCCTGCACGATCCCTGGTGGTTGTTCTTCTTCTCGTTCTTTAGTTTCTTTGCGTATTTTAAATATCTCAGAGAAGAAGTCAAATACTTAGGACTCATTGGGATGATAGGTTTAATTGTAGCGATACTGGGGGTTATTGGGGTAATAAAGGTGTAAAATGATGCCACCGCTATCGCTCAGTCTGCTAACAGCGATTAACAGGGCTTTGTTGTTTCGGCAAGTCACTAACAACTCAGGTTTTCTTCTCAACCGCAAAGAGGAAATAAAGGGAATTGTACAGGTTTTGATAAAGTGGTAGAGAAGAAATTGGAAGTTTTAAGGGTTTGAAATTTTTTGAACCATGTTGTTATTTTTGTAACAATTTCTTTCAGTATTTTCACCAAAAAGTGAAAGATTTATAAATGAAAAAATATAAAAATTGAAACATGAAGAAATCCGAAAGAATTTACAGGGAAATCCTTTATGGGGTTTTGGAAAGGAAGGAGAATTTTTTTAAGCAATTCTCTCTTGCCAAAATCTGCAAAACATCCATAGGAAATGTGCACAAAACCCTGAAACCATTGGAAAAAATGAACTCCATAGAGAAAAAACCCATGGGCTTTTCTGTGATAAACCCAAAGAAAATCCTTCTTTATTGGGCAAGCATTAGAAATTTGGAAAGGGATATAGTTTATCAAACCAGAGTAAACCAAAGGGTAGAGGAGATAGAAAAGGAGCTTCCTCCTGTTCTTTTCACCGCATATTCCGGGTATAAATTCAGGTTTGATTCTGCTCCTTCGGATTATTCGGAAGTCTGGGTTTACGGAGATGAAAAATTAATCAGGGACAGATTTCCTCCCAAGTCCGGGAAACCAAACCTCTTTGTCCTTAAAACCGATCCCCATCTTCAATCCTTCCGGAAAATTCCTCTGGCCCAGCTCTTTGTTGACCTCTGGAATCTGAACACCTGGTATGCGGATGAGTTTTTGAAAGCATTGGAAAGGAGATTATGGAGGGAGTGACATGGAATTCTGGAATGACATTGCAATAGAGAAATCCTGGAAGGTTTTGATAGGCTTGAGGAAGGAAATAGATTTCATTCTGATAGGTGGCTGGGCATGTTATCTGTTAACTCATATTATCAAGAGCAAGGATATTGATATAATTGTGGATTTTGAGGGTCTGGAGAAACTAAGGAAAAAACACCCTCTTAAAAAAACACCCTTTCTGAAAAAATACGAAGCCCTTATCGAAGGCATATCCATTGAGATTTATGTTCCCTTTTATTCGGATTTTGCTATTCCGCCGGAAGAAATCCAGAAGTTCTCTATCCAAGTTGAAGGGTTTCGGATTCCCGAACCGGAGACTCTTTTAATCCTTAAACAGCAGGCAGAACTCGCGAGGAAAGATTCTGTTAAGGGTCAGAAAGACAGGGTGGATATTATTAACCTGCTTATGAACTCGGAAATTGATTTGAAAAAATATCTTCAACTCCTCCAAAAATTCAAACTCGTTTCCTACAAACAACGCCTGAAAGAAATCCTTCTCTCCGCTTCCAGGGAATTCCAGTATCTGGGAATCCAGAATCCCAGAGAGATTAAACTCCGGAAGAAAAGGCTTTTGGAAGGGTTAAAGGAGTGAAAGGTTATAAAAGGTTTTCACGCTGTAAATTTTTGTTTCCTAAGGCTAAAAGGACAATTATTTATAAAAGTTTCCTTATTACAAGGACAATTTTATTTCCAAAGCAACCACTTCCATAACGGAACAAAATGAATGGTTTTTCTTTCAATCTTCTCTTCGCTCTCGTAATCCCAAGTAATAACAGCCAAATCCTTGCAACCAAGTTCTTTACCTGCTTTTATCAATCCTGCAACCTCTCTCCTGTCCATCTCGTCCCTGCCAGAAGCATAGGTTACCTGAAGCAACCGTTTAATATTTGTGCCTTCTTTGATTACAAAATCAACCTCGGTGTTGGGAAGCTTGAGATAGAACATGTCAAGCAAAGGGTTAATGTTTTTTTGCCTCAGTATCTCTAAAAACACAATATTTTCCATAAGTTTTCCGTAATCCTGGGAATATCTTACTGTTTTTGTGAGACCCGTGTCGCAAAGGTATATTTTCTTTGGCCAGGCTTCTCTTAAATGGGCTTTTCTGGAAAATGTTCTGAGAAAAAAGAAAAACATGGTATCCTCAAGTTTTGTAACATATTCGTAGACTGTGTCCTTTCCGACCTTTATGTTTATTTTCAGTTTATCAAACAACCCCCTTATAGATACTTCCTTGGAGAAGTTCTGAATCATAAATGTATGCAACATTCTTGCAAAGTCAAGGTTCCTTATTTTGTGCCTCTCAACAAAATCCCTGAAAAGAACAAGGTCAGAATATTCTTTCAATATCTTTAATTTCTCCTCGTTTTTAACCACATCCGGAAAGCCGCCAAATTCCATATACTTCCTCAATAAATTCTTTATTTTAGCTTCATCGTCTTTGCTTAAAGATTTTTTTACATCTGTTTTCGTGAAATTCAGAAATTCTTTAAAACTGAAGGGCAGGAGAGCGAAGGAAAGAGACCTGCCTCTCAGGTGGGTTGCTATTTCTTTACTCAATAGTTTTGAGGAGGAACCTGTCAGGAATATCCTGTATTTTTTAAGGTCATAAAACTCTCTGACGGTTTTTTCCCAGTTTTCAATGTTCTGTATTTCATCAAAAAACAAATAGTTCGGAATTTTCCCGTACATCTCTATGAATATTCTAACAATCTCTCTTATTTCTTTGTATGACGCTTCCGAAAGACGGGAGTCTTCAAAGTTCAGGTATATGGAACTTTTAAGTTTCTGGATAAGGGAAAATAAAAAATATGTTTTCCCTGCCCTTCTCGGTCCGATTATGGAGATTATAAAATCCGAGGTCAAAGGAACCTTTAATTCTCTGGGCATTATATTTTCCGGAATCTGCTCGTATTCCCTGAAATAATCCACCACGTCTTCTCTCCTCATCATAAATAATATTATAAGGACAATTATTTATAAAAGTTTCCTTATTACAAGGACAATTTTAAACAAAAGTGGTAGAGAAGAAATTGTAGGTTTGAGAGTTTGAAATTTTTTAATGGTATATTTTTCATTCCCGAAAGATTTAATAAATATTATTGTAACAATAATGTTACATATGTCACAAAATTATTACAAAATAAAGATTGCGGAATGAATATGAAAAAAATTGAAATAGTTATTTCTGGTCTGGTTTTGCTCCTCTTTGTTGCTGGTATTTATTTCTATCCTCAAATGCCGGAGAGAATGGCTTCCCATTGGAATGTTAAAGGAGAGGTTGACGGCTATCTCTCTAAGTTCTGGGGGTTGTTTTTAATGCCCCTGCTCTCAATTGGCATTCTTCTGCTTTATTTGATTATCCCGAAAGTAGACCCTCTTAAAAAGAACATTGAAAAATTCAGGAAGTATTTTGACGGATTTATCATTTTGCTCCTTCTTTTCTTCTTTTACCTTTATGTTTTAACGATTTTTTGGAATCTTGGGTTAAGGTTTGACATGGGACAGGCAATAATACCCGCTGTGGGAATTTTGTTTTATTATTGCGGAATTTTAATAGAAAACGCAAAAAGGAACTGGTTTATTGGTATCAGAACTCCCTGGACCTTAAGCAATGAAAGAGTATGGGAAAAAACCCATAAAATCGGTGGAAAGCTGTTTAAAATCTCCGGGGTGATTACACTTATCGGAATCCTTTTCCAAAAATATGCACTCTTTTTTATTCTCTTACCCATCCTTTCCTCCACAATCTACACAGTTATTTATTCTTATGTGGAGTATCAGAAAGTGATGGGGGAGTAGGTTAATGGTTGATCAAACACTTAAAGAGAATGGGGGCAGGGGGTTGAAATTTTTTATTGTGTTGTTTATTTTTATGATAATTCTTTTTCTTGGTTCCGTTAAAAATAAAGATTTTGTAAAAGTCAGCCAATAAATTGAGGTTTATTTTTTGTTTTTAAAAGTAATGGCAATTATGAAAAAACTTTCTTATTGAAGGTCTTGTTACGTCGAAGTTTCACACTAAATCATAGGTTATGCTCAATTGTTAGCATGCCTTCTTGAAATAAATCGAAATCAATAAAAATAATAAAATTAAATAACTAAATGAGAGATAAAATGCTAAATGATATTTTTTTAACAACATTTTTAACAGTCTTTACTGGTGTAACAGTTTATGCACTAAGTCAAATTGTTATAAAATTCTTTATAGAACCCATACATGAACAGAAAAAGTTGATTGGTGAAATTGCAGACACTTTAATTTTCTATGCCAATATTTGTTCTAACCCAAGTACACATTCAAAACGAAAGAATAAGGAAGCATCAACTACACTCAGACAATTAGCATCATATCTTGTGTCAAAAACACACATTATAATGTGGTACAAATTATTTTCTTGGTTAAAAATTATACCAAAAAAAGAAAACATATTAGAAG
>QMZY01000084.1 GCA_003663415.1 Candidatus Aenigmatarchaeota archaeon | reverse complement strand
TATAACGGCAACCTGTTTATGAAGGTTTCTAAGGATGGGGGGTTGAGTTGGTTCGGGGAAAGGGTGGTTCTTCCGAGACCGAGTGGATTTAAGTATGTACAGGGTTCTTGGGTTGCGGCTGATGGGAATGGTGTTTTGCATGTTTTGAGTTGCGTGTCTTATTATACCAATGGAAATAAAATGGCGTGCTTTTATTCAAGGTCTGAAGACGAGGGTGAGAGCTGGAGTGAACCAATGATGGTAAGCAAGAATCCCGGGAGTTTCGATAAGGCATGGCATGGATATATTCTTGTTGACTCAAACAACACGCTTTATTTCGCTTATCACTACACTGATGGAAAAACCCATTTGAGGAGATCAGAAAACCGGGGAAGGACATGGGGAGAAGAAAGGGTTTTCCCTTACCATGGGTATTTTGGTTTGGATTCCGAGGATACGCTTTATTATTATTATGTTGCAAATGGGGATTTTTTCCTTATGGAATCCAAGGACAAGGGGGAAAACTGGAGCGAACCAGAAAATGTGAGCAAAAATGGAAGGGTTGTTTCAACCGGTCTGCTGTTGTTAAACAATGACGAGCCTGGTTTTATTCCTGTTTGGGTTGAGCAGGCTGCTGAAAACACTGAAAATTATAACATTGTAATCGGAATAAAACAGAAAAGGGAAATTCCAAAACCAACAAACAAATCCATTATAATAACCAACACTGACTGGAAGAATGCTCTTTCTGTTATGCCAATAAAACTTCCTGTAGTAGTTGCAGAGAAGATAAGCGACAATGTTTTGGAATACATTAAAAGACGGAAACCCGATTACATATACATGCTTGGTTTTGACCTTGGGTTAAACAATTCCTTTGAGATAAAATATTATGATGTTCCCAGAATTTTCTTTCCAAACGCGAGCAGAAAAATATACGTGAACAGTAAAGAAAAGGGAATATACGCATCTGCCCTTGGTTTTGTAAAAAACTGGCCTCTGATCTTTAAAAAAGAAAACAGTGTTTTGGACTTGTCTGAAAACTCAACAGAAGAGATTCATAAATTGTTTCTCAAGGAAATTAATAAAACAGAAAATGGTGTGAACTATTTTGTTTTGGCAAACCTGAATACAGCAGACAGTTTGTTGGCTGGCAGGCTGGCCGGGATAAGAAAAGCTTACATAATTGGCTTGAACCTGTCAAAACCGGTGTATCCTAATGACAGGGATTTGTTAGAGAATGAGAGCGTTTTCTGGAACGAACTGAACAATGTGAGCGGCGTGAAAAACGCTATAAAGGAAGGGTTTGTTAAAGTGAATAAAATGGGTTTGACAGGGATAAATTCACTCATTGAAGGGTATTTTATAGGAATTCTTCCCGGAATTCCCATGTGGGTTAAGGACGATCCTGTTGAACTGGGGACGCTGTTCAGGGATGAAGAGGATAGGAACTGGTTTTTAAGTGATACAGATTACGGGAAAATGGGTTCAGATTATATGTTTTTTTCCGTGGGAAGGTTTCCGGAACCCGTAAGCACGGAATCCATTCTTGTTAACAGAATAATGTTTCCTGAAAATGAAACAGAAAACGCTTTAATCGCTGCTGAATATCTACATAAGTACTGGCCAGAGGTTTTGTTGTATGTGGGCGGTGGTCTTTGGCAGGCAAACACAATAGACGGTATTTTATCTTCACAGGGATACAACACAACAAGGCTGGTTGAACACAGGGTCAATGTGAGTGGTTTGTTAGAGGATATGGAACCCGGCAATATTGCAGAGTTTATAAAAAACACTGACAGTGTTTCGGGAAAGCTTTCAAAATATATAGGCTCTTCTCTTTCAAAAATAATCACTCCGGCAGCCCTCTTCTTTAAGCTGTTGTATTATGTTGAGCAGGGGCTGGAGGTTTATCTAGAATATGACTGGACAAACTGGGAGCTTAATTTTGAAAGAATTTGGGAATCTGTTGAAAAAGCTGCCGAGAACCCGCCAAGCGATATGAACGGTTTTATAGAATCCGTTATTGTTGGTTTGCTTCCGGAAAAACACCCTGAAGTGAATAAAGAGAATCTGTTAACCCGTATGCCTGATTCAAAAATCATTTACTATGAAGGATATGGTAACGGAAGCGCGTGGATTCTTCCTAATGATTTTGACTGGTGGAATCCGTGGAGTTCTCCGTATAATGGAAGCGTGTTTCTGGATAAAAACGAGCTTCCATGGTTAAAAACAAGCATCGTGTGGGACAATTCAAACCTTGGAGCAAAGGAGATTGGAAAGGGGTTTGTTTACAAGGGTTCAAATGTGTACATAGGGTCTTACGGAGTAACATACCATCCGTACACAAGCGAACTTGATACAAGGTTTTTCCTTTACGGAAAAACCGTTGGTGAAGCGTTTAGAAACGCGGTGAATGCTTTTATAGATGATGATTTTACGTTTGATTTGATACAGTGGATTTTAAGGGGCGGCACGGTAAAGGTGAAAACGCTTGAAGAGTTTGGTTTGTTTGGAGACCCGAAAGCTGAAAAGGATCCTGTTATGATGGATGGGTATGAACCTAATGTTAATACAACATGCAACGCAAGCAAGTGTGTAACAAGTGTTTTGTTTGAGCCGGAATACCGCATTGTTGAATATAATGGGAACAGAACAGTGGTGATAGAAACAATTGATTTTTTGTTAAGGGATTTCAAACCTGTTCTGCCGCTGTTGAAGTATGAGTTTTACCTTTCAAATGATTCTGTTGTATACGGATATGAAACAAGTAAAGAAAGTGTTTGTTTTGAGAATGTTAGTTTTCCTGTTTTGATTCCAACGCCGCACGGAAAGCCTGTTAATATGAGCGTTCCTGCGTTGAACGGAACGTATCCTGAAACCTATTACAGACTTTCGGTTCAGAACGTGCCTGACGGCAGGAAAAGGGTTTTGATTGTTTTAAGCCCGTTCCAGAGAATAAATGATTCCTGCTGGTTGTTTTACAAAAAAGTCAGGTTTAAAATAAACCACACTCTTCCTGTTTTGGTTCGGATTCGAACAAAAGATATAAAAGAGGGTGAAGTTGAATGCGTCAGGATTGGTGTGAATGACAGTTCCGGTTTTGGTAAAACAATTGTTACAGAGATAAGCAACGGCATGGAAAGCTGGTTGTTTAATGAGAGTTTGGATAACAAGACTTTTGTGTATTGTTTGCATAATCTTACAAGCGGCCTTTACAGGGCAAGGTCGTGGGTGTTAGGAAAGGGTGTGTTAGGACCTGTTATCAAATCTTTCAGGGTTTTTAGTAAACCCGCTCTTTTAGTAGGGAGTATTAATGCAACTTTGAATGAGGGAGAAAGCGGTGTTTTGTCTTTATGGTTATTGGACAATTCAAGCAAAAGAATAAAAAATGTGACTTTAAATGTGTCAGACCTTGTTTGCAATGGGTTTGTTATTGAGCGGGGAAACCTGTCTTTGCAGGAAAATGGAATTGTGCTGTCTCCTTGGGAAAAGAGGGAGATAAAAATAAATATAAGTGTCCCTGACATGCAGCCGCCTGGAAACTACAGGGGCGTGGTTTTTGTTAAGAGCAATGAAGGGGAAACAAAAGCGAATATAGCAGTAGATGTTCCGGGAAGGGTTGAACTGAAGGTTGATGGAGATTCTGATGTGACTGTTTTCCCGGGAAAGGAAAAGCAAATTGGTTTGTGTCTCAGGAACACAGGCAATGTGTTTGCAAATTTAACAATAAATACATCTGGCAGTGAAAACGTATGTGTGGATATAAACAAAAGCGTTGGGATTGGTGTCGGTGAGGAGAAATGCATTAATGCGTTTGTTGGGGTTAATGGTGGAACGGAAAAAGGGAATTATTCTGTGCTGATTTGGTTTGGAAACTATAAAAAAGGGATAAACGTGATTGTTCCGTTTGTTGTTTATTGGTCTGTTGAACCAGAGGAAAGGGCGTGCAAGCTTCCTGGAAACTGCAGTGTTTGGTTCTTGTTTAGAAACCATAAGAGTTCTAACAGGGCAATGGTTGCAAACATTTCTGCAAATTCCTCGTTTTTTGTTTATTCTTGGAATGAGATTGAACCCGGAAAGGAGAAAAGGGTTTATTTTAACATGAGTGGTTATATCAGGGGTGGGTTTTATAGAGAAGCTGTGAACGTTTCTGTGGAAAATGGGATGCCTGAAAACAAAAGCATATATATAAACATTAATGCAAAAGAACCTGAATTTAGCGTAAGGAAAAGGTTTATTCCAAAAGCGTGTTTTAAAATGAGAGGGACATGTTTTCCTCCTTTAATATTTGGTGTTGTGAATGTCAGAATAAACAGCAAAGCAGACAGGGTTTTGATAAAAGACTCTGTTCCGAACGGGTTTTTTGTGAAAAATTCCTTTGCATGGGTTTTTGGAAAGGGTTTTGAAAAAGCGGATATTGATAACGGGTTTATCACGGCTGATTTGAACGTGTCCGGAACAAAGAGGGTTGTTTTGTTTTATGTTTTGATTCCTGATAACCCTGAAAGAGGGAAAAGGGAAACAGAGGTGTCTGTTAAAGCGTGTGATGGAAATGTGTATGGGGAAGTGAGAAAGGAAAAGGTTTTGAATGTTTTTTAAAATATTTAAAAAAAGAAACTCATAAACATACTTTTAGAAAGCCCTGGTAGCTCAGCAGGTAGAGCGCCCGGCTGTTAACCGGTAGGTCGTAGGTTCGAGTCCTACCCAGGGCGTTTTAAACATTATAAAGCT
>QMZY01000083.1 GCA_003663415.1 Candidatus Aenigmatarchaeota archaeon | reverse complement strand
TTAATAAATCAGGCATTTACTGTTGTTTTTGTTCTGTTCGTTTCGCTTTTTTTGGTCAGGACAGTAAACGCTGTCATTGAATGGTATGGTGAAGAAATTCTTTCAAAAACAAAGGCACAAGAACAAATGATACCAATATTCAGAAAAATTGCTTATATTGTAATAGGTCTCATTGCCCTCTTGTGGTTAATGAACCAGCTTGGCATACAAATCACAACGCTTGTTACAACATTAGGAATAGGCGGTCTTGCTATTGCTCTGGCTTTGCAGGACACGCTGAAAGAGTTTTTTGCCGGAATGTATATAATGGCTGACAGGCCAATAAAAATTGGCGACTATATAGAGCTTGATTCCGGACAGAAAGGGTTTGTAGAAGACATAGGGTGGAGAACTACAAAAATAAAAATGCTGGGAAATAACAGAATAATAATTCCAAACTCCAAACTATCTTCAAGCATAATCACCAATTATTATGCACCTACACGGGAAATGAGCGTGGTTGTTCCTGTGGGTGTTGGCTACGGGTCTGACCTTGAGAAAGTTGAGAAAATAACAATAGACGTAGCAAAAAAAGTTCTTAAAAAAACCGACGGCGCTGTTGAAAACTTTGAACCGTTCATTCGTTACAAAGAATTCGGCGATTCGAACATTAATTTTTCTGTTATTCTCAGAGTGAAAAAATATGTAAATAAATACAAATTAACGCACGAATTCATAAAAGCATTAAAGAAGAGATACGATAAGGAAGGAATAGAAATTGCATGGCCCATTAGAAAGGTTTACTTTGCAAAGAAAAAAGTGGATTAAAGGAACGGGTATATGTTTGTGTTTTCTGTTCCAAAGAAAAATGCAAAAAACAGCAAATAAAATTTAAACTCTTACAAATACTATCCAATCACAGACATTTGTACCAGTATAACCTGTGCGGACAAGGGAGTTGATTTTTTTCAGTAAATGGTAACTGTCATGCTTTTTTAGGAATTCTTTGAGGTTAATTTTTTTCCTTTTAACTTTCTTCCAAGATGTATTGTCAATTATTCCTCCGGCCGCTTCTGAAATAAAATCCACTCCATCGCTGGCAACAGAAAGGAGAGACCATTCCCCCTCCAAATCTCTTAAGAAAAGTAAGCACCAGCTCACAAACTCTTGGTTTCTTCCTCCCTTTCCATGGATTTTAGGAAGTTTAACCGTGGTTTCACCGCCGGCAAGATATACTCCAGATTTCTTGATTTTTCTTATTTTTTCGCAAAATTCTTTGGCGGTTTCTCTTGCTTCGCCCTGAAGATTTTTATCCAAGACTCTGGCATAAAGACCAAGTTCTTCGGCTTTTTTTGCCATTTCTTGAATCCCGGAAAAATTATCACCTATGATTATGTTTTTTACTTTTTTTAGAGTTTTCGGGGTTTCAGGAACTTTTCCAAGGATCCCGTTTTTTATATGGTTTTGTACAGGTTTTGGAATTTTGTTCCAGAGTTTGTATTTTTTTAAAATTCTACAGGCGTCCTGAAAAGTTGTGGGGTCTGGATGCGTTGGACCAGAGGCTATGCTTCCCAAATCATTGCCCATGACATCAGATATAATTAACGATATAACTCTGGCAGGATAAAAATGTTTTGCAAGTCTTCCGCCTTTTATCTTAGATATATGTTTTCTAACCGTGTTGATTTCTTGAATGTTTGCTCCTGATTTAAGCAAAAGTTCTGTAACCTTTTGTTTCATTTTAAGAGTTAGTCCTTCCCAAGGCAAAGGACACATTGCTGAACCACCGCCAGAGATAAGACAAACAACAGTATCATTTTTTCCTATATGATACTCGTTTTTAAGAGAAAGAATCTCCTTTGCTCCCTCCAAGCCTCTTAAATCCGGAACAGGATGAGAAACTCTGTTTACTTTTATCCTTTTAAGGGGATATTTTTTCCATGTATTTATCACGCCGTAGGTTATTTTTTCTCCTAAAATTTTTTCAACAGAACAGCCCATGTTCCCGGAAGCCTTGCCAAACCCAACAACAAAAATTCTTCCATTCACAGGAAACCTGTTCCTTCTGATTTTAAGAACTTTTCCGTCCCAGCAAAGCGCCCCGGAAACAAGTTTCTGAGGAAGAACGCCTTTTATACCAGCTTCCACTATTTCTAACCCAACTTTTTTGGAAAAACTAGAAGCAAGTTCCTGAAAGTTCTTGATTATCATTTTCCTCACCAGCTTAAATAAGGAACTTCACCGGTCTGTGCGAACTGGCGGCAAGTACGGGCCGGCCGTCCTGTTTGTTCTAATTTCACCAATTAATTGACAGCTAAACTCCCTGGAAGTGAAGTTATGAACGATTTGTCATTCATACTCATAAAATATTTGGTGTTTTTGCTATAAAAATCCGTTGCGAACAGGCTCTTTCGGGTCGCCCCTGAATATCTTGGCCCTGAAACAAACCGGCAGCAGCGGCATAAAAGCAATAAAAGAGTTAAACAGGCGGGCTTGCTGTAACAAGGTTTGTTTTGATTTTTATAATTTAACGGCAGGTTTAATAAACTTATATCTGGCATGCTGTTTTTGTGCAGGGCGGTGAAATCCAGAATTTTATGAACAAAAGGAAAAAATAGATTGAAATTATTGTTGATATTATTACAAAAAGCATTAAAACAATGTCAAAGTTTCTTTTTTTATAAAAAAACTTTCCCAGCCCGGTCATTCCCCTGTTTGTTAACCACATGCTTAAAGCCAGTCTCATTTTGTTGTCAAAAGAAACAGAGCATTTTCTTCCGAGAAGCTTGTCAACAAAACACCTCCAGCCCTCTCTCACATAAACTCTGTATTTTGGGAAAAATATGCTTGCAACAGCAAAATACAGCAGCAAAGCCAGACAGGGAACGCAAAACAACATTTTATTCTCCTTCCTTTTTTGAAGTGTATTTTACAACCTCTTTGTGTTTTTTCTCGGCAATTTTAAGCTCTTTCTCTATCTTTTTATGTGTTTCTACTAGTTCTTTTGGTATCTTTAAACTGTTTTTTGATAAATAATCGTAGATTGCTTCTTTTAGCGCGTCTGTTGCCAAGAGGGAGCAGTGCGTTTTAACAGGCGGGAGACCGCCAAGGGATTCTATGATTTTTTCTTCTGTTATTTTTAAGGCGTGGTTTAAAGTTTTACCTTTCACCAGTTCTGTTATCATGCTGCTTGTTGAAATCGCAGCAACGCAGCCCAGAGTTTTGAATTTTATGTCGCTTATAATTTTCTCGCCTTTTTTGTTTTCTTTAACCTTTATGTAAATCTTCATAACATCTCCACAGATAATATTTCCTGCTTCGCCTGTTCCGTCTGCATTTTTTATTTCACCCACATTGCGGGGGTGCATGAAATGCTCCATGACTTTTTTTGTATACATTTTATCACTTGTTACCAAACGGGCTTATCTTTCTTAGCGAGTCAACAGACTGTTTCAAAACCTCTATTGTGTATTTTATTTCATCTTCTGTGCTGTCTTTTCCGAGGGTTAATCTCAGGCTTCCATGCGCGTCTTCCGGTTTTAATCCTATTGCTGTCAAAACGTGGCTCGGTTCCAGAGACTTTGAAGAACAGGCAGAGCCCGTGGAAGCAGCAATGCCTTTTACATCCAGATACAGCATCAGGGCTTCCCCTTCTATATATCTGAAAGAAAAATTTGTGTTATTGCAAAGCCTTTTTTCTCTTGGACCGTTCAGCCAAGCATCTTCTATTTCCAGAACACCTTTAATAAGCATGTTTCTGAGTTTTGTCATGTGTTTAATGTCCTTGTCTTTTATAACCTCTGTCGCTTTTGCGAACCCGACTATGCCGGAAACATTTTCTGTTCCGCTCCTCAAGCCGAATTCGTGCCCGCCGCCGTGTGAAAGCGGGTCAATCTTGATTCCGTTTCTAATGAAAAGACCGCCGACGCCCTTTGGGCCGTAGATTTTGTGGGAATTAATTGTTAGCAAATCAATATGCTCCTTCTTCAAATCTATTGGAACTTTTGTAAAAGACTGACAAGCATCTGTGTGAAAATATACTTCATGCTCTTGGCATATTTTTCCTATTTCCTTCAGGTCCTGAATTGTTCCTATTTCATTGTTTCCGTGGATTATTGAAACCAGAATTGTGTCTTTTCTTATACTCTCCTCCAGCTCATTTAAATCAACAAAACCCTCTCTGTCAACAGACAGATATGTGACTTCAAAACCCTGTTTTTCAAGCCATTTGCAAGCATTAAGAACGCAGTCATGCTCTATCTTTGTTGTGATTATGTGTTTCCCCTTGTCTTTGTTTGCAAACGCTGTCCCCTTCAATGCGAGGTTGTTTGATTCTGTGCCGCCTGAAGTGAAAACAAGTTTGTGTTCTTTTGCGTTAACTTTTTTCATTATTTTTCCCCTTGATTTTTCCAGGGCTTCTTTTGCCTGTTTGCCTAAAAAATGCAAACTTGAAGCATTACCGAAACGTTCGCTAAAAAACGGTTTCATGGCTTCCATGACTTCCGGCGCCACGGGCGTTGTGGCTGCATTGTCCAGATATATTATTTTCATTTTCTCACCGTTAACAGATTGTTTTATAAAGATTGCAGTCTATAAGTTCTGGGTTTTCCTTTTGGTGCAAACTGCAGAATGCTTTTTGCTTTTTTAACATTGAACAAAGTCTGCAAAGCTCAAAGACGATTATGTTGTTATTTTTTGATTCTATTATTCTCATTGCAGATTCTTCAATCTGCTTTCGTGTGTTTTTATCAAATTTAAAACCAGAACCCCTCTTGTGTTTTAGA
>QMZY01000082.1 GCA_003663415.1 Candidatus Aenigmatarchaeota archaeon | reverse complement strand
GGTTATTTCAAGATTTTGCAAAACATCGTCATTGTTTGGAACAGAAGCTTCCAGATACCCGTATCTGCAGGGGTTTGAATCGCAATAACCAGAAAGAAAACTCTCTCCTGTGTCATAACTTCCATCTGTGTTGAAATCAGCAACAACTTTTTCTGTTAAAAAAGCCCTTGGGCCGTAGACCTGAGCAAAAACAGAGGGTATAAAAAAAACACACAACAGCAGGATTATCAAATATTTTTTCATACATTATATTATTGAAAAGGAAAGTTTATAAGTTTTTTATAAATTTTTCTTATCAATCAGCCAATATTAGTGGTTATCCAAGTTTTTTTATCTCCTTTTTCAGTTTTTTGATTTCATCCTCATAAGTTTTTTTCCTTTTCTTTACTCTCACCAGCAGATAAGCCACAATGCCTGCGGCTGCCAATATTACAAAACCATAACTGATATGTATAACCTCTAAAGGACAGTCTATCCAGAACTCCTGAACATCCGAAAGTATTGTTCCGAAATCTTTTTTGAATTTTGTATATATGAAATACTTTCCTGAAGGCAGAGAATTTAGGTTCACTGTTAAGGGTATTTTTATCTCCCCGTACTCTTTCACAGGAACGGGTATTATATCCGCGTACACGGTTGTCAGTCTTGGTTTTGGGCCAACAATCTCAATCTCAATATACGAACCTCCTTGTTTTTCAGAGGGGATGATAAATATGGTTATATTGGCTTTTTCATTGCATCCGTATTTTAGCGCATTTGGCGTTGTGATAAGAAGAGGCGGTGTTTCTTTATAGACTATTGAAAAATTAAAACCAACTCCTGGTCCTATATCTTTTATTAAAAACTTCGTCTGGTTGTTATATTCCATAACCTCTGCGTTTGCATTTATCTCAATAATATTTTTCTTTAGAACAGGAAAGAGGTAGGACACGTTTTTGTATTTCTCGTTTGCAAAGTTTTTCAAAGTTATATTTATCAAAAATATTATTCTGGTTTTGTTGCTTTCCAGAATATTCAACTCCCTGTTAGTTTCAATAACAGGAGGCGTTGTCACTTGGATATAAAAGCTTTTGGTTTCTTTTGGTTTCAGTTTTGCTGTCCATTCCACGTATATTTTTTTCTCCCCCAACAACTCAAGTTTGGTTTTTTTCGTATCAATAATATTCGCAGTTATTGTGTCGGGAAACACATAAGTCCTTATATTTTCTTCAACAGTAACATTATTGGGGTTATATATATCATATCTTTTTATCCACTCAACCGCTTTGTTTACTTCTGCTTTCTGTTGAATCCATTCTGTTTCCTTTAGGCTTACAGGTTCTAACCATCCTCCTTCTCTTCTTGCAAACACATACACATCCTCAAAAATTATCCTGTCTTTATAATAATCATACCCTGTTGCTCTTGTAAGGATAAAGTGTGTGCCCGGTGGTATCTTCACTTTATAATTTACTCTCATTCTGTCTTCATTAAACAAATTAAATGTATCTTCATACAGCGCGCCTTCAGGTGATTTTTTCTTAATAAGATACTCTATGTATTTCTTGCTCTCCAGCCATTTTGGCCCGTTGTTTATGAGCACAAAATCCTGATTTCTTTTCAATTGGATCCATTGCTCTGTTTCAGCATCATATAAATACATTTCAAGAGCTGATTCATAAAATTCACTGTCTTCAGGAACATATATCAGTAATCTCATATTTTTAATGCCTTTTGTTCCGCTGTCGATTACTTTATATGTAACATTTACATTCACGAGGTTTGGTTCTTTAAAAGATGAATTGAGAGATTCTTTTATTATGTCTGCGAAATCTTGCGAAGGGGCGGCGCCCCCGCCGCCACCGGGTGAAACACTGGGTGGCTGGGTAACACTAACACCTGGTATAGTTAAAGAATATGATGTTTCCTTGGTTACCGGAGTGCCTGAAGTTGTCCATAACGTGGATTGTTGTGAAAAAAGATATGTTTTTGTTGACGTGGAAGAGGAACCTTCTATATTGTAGACCAGTTCAATATCATCATTCTGCCCCAAAACATGGCCAATAACAGCAGAGAGGTTCTCTATATCCACATTCACATATCCATCTGATGATGCGTCAGGGTTTTTTACAGACACGTCAGCTCCTGAAGTGATATCAATCCTGTTCGTTGTATTTACATAATAAACCTTGACATTGTTTATATTCCAAGAAACGCTTGAATTGTCTGTTGATGTGCGCGGAACAACTGAATGAATGTAAATCTTATCAACATAAAGGGAGGAGTGCCCGAGATGTCTAACCTTGTCTGTTATGATTACAGTCCTGCCGCTTTCTGTATTTGCGTTCAGGTTTGCAGTCTTATCAACCCATGAGTCAATTTCATAGAGTTTTGGCAACCTTATTTTACTGTGGGTAGAGGCAGAATATACACTTTGACCCCATATAACTTCCCAGTCAAATGCAGAGCTGTAGTAAAGCTGTTTGTTTATCTCTCCTGTGTCATACCAGTCTGTGTATTTTTTCTCACCCGGCTGAATATACGATTCCTGTGAAGATGTAATAACAGGGGTTTGGTTGCCTATTTCGTACAAACTCCAACCATGTATAATATAATCCAGACCTGTTGCGATGTTTTTTATAAAACCCCTGACAGCCCACGTGTCTCCTTTTATCATCTCTATGCCCTGTCTTATAGGCCCTCTGCTGAATCTGTCAATAAATTCTATCCCTGTAAATGTTTGCGCTTCCGAATGGTGCGCATAAGAATCAGAACTGTCTGTATCCACATACATAAGAGACTCGTCAAAGTTTATATCAGGAGTTATGTTTGCGTAAAATGCAAGATATATATCTTCTCCTTCAGAAAGGTTCCCGTTCCATGTAATTTTATCATAAAAACCATCAACATCGGTGTCTGTTCTTAATACACTGCCAGTCGTTGCTGTTGCATTGAATATATTCATTGAATCATTGCTGCCATGCGTATTTTTTGAGGACTGGAAAACAAAGCTTGCAGGAGAAATGGTTTTGGTGGAATTTAAAGTAATGTTAAAAAAGAAAAGATTGGAACCGGGATGAATATCCCTTCCACCATCAGTGTTACTATAATTTATTTTTAGATATATAACAGGAACAATATCAGGGTTTATTTCATAAGTGAGTGAATTCTCCCCGTTTGTTGTGTTTAGGTATAGTCTTGTTCTGCTGTCTTGTTCAGGTGAAGCTGCAACATCCTTATAAGCCACTACAGAATTAAGGTTTGTTCCGTCAGTTTTTGATAAATTTATTCTTATATATTGGAGAACATCAATCTGATTGCCTGCACCAACTTCTGCATATCCTATTCTTGTGATGTTTTCTGTCAAACTGCCATTTGCAAAAAAACTCGCATTGACCTGTTCTGTTAGATAAGAAACAGGAGCGGCTTTAACATTTATAGTTACAAAAAACAGCACCAAGGAGAAAAACAGATAAAAGGATTTTTTCATATAAAAATTTTATATTTGCTGAAATAAAAAGAATTAGTTCCATATATTTATTACATCTTTTTCAGATTCCAGAATAAGCCCGAAATCGGAAAATATGGATTTGCAATTAGGGCAAATAAAAACTTGAGGGTTCTTCTTCCATATTTTTCCGCTGGTTCCGCACAGAGGACATTTTCCTTTAAACATTAATTTCACTTTTTTATGGCTTTCAAACAGCCGGATTCGCAAGGGTTATTCCAAGCTCTTCAGCCCTTTTCAGGATTTCAAGCCTTTTCTTTTTTCCTACACTTGAACCTATTATTGCAACTTCTTGTTCCGGGTTCAGTTTTTCCAGCTCAGAAACAGTATGAATTCTTATCTCCTTTAGTCCTTTTCTGTTAAGACCTCTTGTTTCTTTTGCTTTTCTGTAACCCGGTGATGGCTTTCTCCCGCGACCTTTTATGCCTTTTCTAAGCTTTGATTGTTTTCCTTTTGGTCTTCTCCACGCGTCTTTCAAAAGCTTTTGAAAATCCTGCTCCTGTCTTTTAAATTTTGGTTTTTTCCCCATATTATCCCTCTACAGGCTGTGTCTTTTGAACAAGATGGCAGCCGTCTTGAAAAACCCTTTTATCAAAACCTTTGACTTTGGCAGTAAGCTCTATATTTGCAGCCGTCTGGCCTACTTTTTCTTTATCTATGCCTGTAATTATTATTTCTGATCCCTTTATTTCCACTTTTGTATTGTCTAATATTTGTGCAAATCTGCTGTTTCTTTCACCCAAAAAATTGCTTATTTTTACTTTGTTCCCCTCAACAGAAATTTTTATAGGAAAATGTGAATAAACAAGCTTGAGCTTGGCTTCCCATCCTTTCTGAACGCCAATTATCATATTTTTTATATGAGCTGCCCATGTGCCAACCACAGCTTTGTTCTTCCTTCTCTCATCTTTGGAGCTTACAATCGCTTTGCCCCCTTCTGTTTTTAATTCAACGTGAGGATGCACAAATTCTCTGTTAAGCTCTCCTTTGGGACCTGTAACAGTAAGAATATTCTTCTCATACCTTATGTTCACTCCTTCCGGAATTTCCACGATTTTTTCCATTTTAAACACCACAATTAATTACTTAGATACGCAAACAGATTTAAATATGTTCTCTTGGATTTATTTATATAAATTTCACAGATTCTGCCGGCTTGAATTTATAGATGCAAATGACCGCGCGGTTTGTTGTTGTTTTATTTGCCTTTCCATTTTTTCATTAATGCTTCCCATGTCAGCTCTTTTCCTTGTTTTTTGAATTTCCACCATAAATATCCAAGGACGCCAAGGATTG
>QMZY01000081.1 GCA_003663415.1 Candidatus Aenigmatarchaeota archaeon | reverse complement strand
CATATTTTTCTATACTTTTATATTCACATATAATAAGAAATAATAACCTATCTATGATTTTTTGAACACAATAATTTAATTCTGTTATTGTTAATTGAGGATTTCTCAGAGCAATGTTTTTTGCTAAATTATCTCTCCATCTTTCAATTTCTTTTAGAAATTCATTATCAACTTCACTTGTTCCTTTTTTGGTTTTACTAGATTCAACATATTTATTAAAACTTCCTTTTAGAACAGCTTCTTTAGAAAAAATACTCCAAATTTTATCAAACTGTGTTATATAATCCTCGTAATTTATAACCAAAATTCTTGCTACACTTGGTTTATCTTTTATATTTGGCTTTATTCTACAATCATAAACTATAAAATCTTCAAAATTCGTTAAAATAGAAATTGGTATATTTGAGTTCCAAGCATATTGTCTTAATTGAAAAGCTGATTCAGAGTCGTCTTTAAGTTTTACAGATGGTTTCTTTGCTTCAACAAAGAATATTCTACGTCCGCCAATACGAAATGAATAATCCGGGGCTTTTGTGTTTCCACCAATTTTAATAGCATCTTCATTAACAACCTCTTTAAATTGTTCTGAAAATCCCTGCTCATTATCAACATCCCATCCTAATGCTTTAAAGAATTTATCAATAAATTCTTTTCTAACCTGTGCTTCTTTATAGCTTTGAAGTTTGTATTGATTTATATTATCCTTAAATGTTTGAATCAAGGTTTTTATTTTTTCCTTAGCTTTTTCTTTAGGTACCATATTTAGAATTATATAATGAAATAAATAAATTACGAAAGTATCTTTCAATTACGTTGTTAAATGGGCCCAGAGGGATTCTCGCAAGCCACAAACCTTTTTCAAGAAAAGGTTTGTTCCGTCATTGGAAGGACGCTCTGAAAGAGCGTCAATCGAAGGTTCAGCTTCCAACATTATAAGCGTATTGAATTCATGTTTTGCTTCACCGTTTTTTGCGGAAGCGATATGAAGCGTCAGCGAACCTTGGAACCTCAACCCTTCGGGTTGAGCAGCCGGGTTTTTCCTTTCTGCTCAAGCTCTTTTTTGAAAAGAGCCTGCTTGGAAGCGATACGAAGTGTTAACGGAGTGAAGCTCCTTCTTGATCAACCTTCTTTTTGAAAGAAGGTTGGCGGTAGCTGTTTTTCCGTTAACGCTTTAGGCCGTTTACTTGGCCTAAAGGGTTATTCGAACCCTCGACACCTCGGTTAAGAGCATCACCCAGTCATTAAATCCTAATGCTCTGTCGAGTGCTCTACCACTGAGCTATGGGCCCACTAAGTTAAATTTAATTATAAGAAATATATAAAAGATTAAAAACCTTTTTATAATGGTGTGAAAATGAGCGAAAAAAAAGAAATCAATCCGAAACTTATACCTGAAGTAAATATTGGTCTGGTTGGTCATGTAGACCATGGCAAAACATCCTTAACTGAAGCTTTAACAGGAAAATGGACCGACACGCACTCTGAAGAGATTAAAAGAGGCATAACTATAAGGCTTGGTTACGCCGATGCCACTTTTTATGAATGCCCTGAATGTAAAGGCTGCAAGAGATTCGGCACGAACCCCAAATGCATAAAATGTTTTTCTGACTGCAAACCTGTAAGAACGGTTTCTTTTGTTGATGCCCCCGGACACGAAACATTAATGGCTACTGTTTTATCCGGAACGTCATTAATAGACGGTGCTTTGTTAGTCATAGCAGCCAACGAGCATTGCCCGCAGCCCCAAACAAAAGAACATTTAACAGCATTGAATATAATAGGAATAAAAAACATAGTGATTGTCCAGAATAAAATAGATTTGGTATCAAGAGAGGAAGCGCTCAAAAACTATAAACAAATAAAGGAGTTTGTTAAAGGCACAACAGCAGAAAACGCTCCTATAGTTCCTGTTTCTGCTCATCTAAGAATCAACATAGATGCTTTGATCGAGGCTATAGAAAAGGAAATACCAACACCGAAAAGAGACCCTGAAAAACCACCAAAAATGCTTATAGCAAGGTCTTTTGATGTCAATAAACCAGGCACAGAAATAAAAAAACTAAAAGGCGGCGTGGTTGGAGGCTCTCTTGTTCAGGGCGAACTAAAGCTGGGTGATACAATAGAGATAAGACCCGGTGTAAGGATTGGTGAAGAGTTCAAACCCATTAAAACAAAAATCACCGGTCTTCAAAAAGCAATGAAAGATCTGGAAAAAGCCGGACCCGGTGGCTTGCTTGGCGTTTCAACAGAGCTTGACCCGTCCTTAGCAAAATCAGACGCGCTTGTCGGAAATGTGGCAGGTCTTCCTGAAAGTCTCCCGCCTGTTTTTTCAGAAATTGAGATAAAAACCCATCTCTTTGAGAGGGTTGTTGGCATGAAAGAGGAAAACAGGGTTGAACCTATTAAAACGAATGATGTGTTAATGCTCACATGCGGAACTGCAAGGACTGTCGGGGTTGTGGTTTCTGGAACCCAGGAAAAAATAAAAGTAAAACTGAAAATACCCGTTTGCGCTGACAAAACAGACAAGATAGCGATATCAAGACAGGTTCTTGGAAGATGGAGATTAATAGGCTGGGGAAATATATTATAAAATATGGGCTCCAAAACCATGTATGAAAAAACAGCTGATATGTACGATTACAGACACCAGAGTCCAACAACCAAATTAATGAGAAAAAAGGAAAAAGCTTTTTTGAAACATATCAGCGGCTTGGTTCTTGATGTTGGGTGCGGAACAGGCTATCATTTAAGCTTTTTTCCGGAAATAATTGGAATTGACATAAGCAAATCCATGTTAAAACACGCCAAAAAAAGAAAAAAACCTCTTGTTATTTGTTCTGGCGAAAAACTTGCTTTTAAAGACAAAACCTTTGACGGAATTGTTTGTTTTTCTGTTCTGAATTTTTGCAACGCAGAAAAAACAGTAAAGGAGATAAGCAGGGTAATAAAGGATAACGGCATGGTACTAGTTTCTGTTGCAAGCGTGTATGACAAAAACTATTCCTATAAAGAGAAGAAATCCCTAAAAATAGACAAATACCATAAAGTTAAGAAATTTTATGTCTGCAGAGAAAAGGCAAGAATGAAGCTTTTTACAAAAAAGGACTTTGTTGAGCTGTTTGAAAAGAACGGGTTCATGCTTAAAGAATTTGACAGCTTGTTTGTCAGGGTAAAACCCAAATGGAACAGCTTTGTGGGTTTTTCTTTCATAGAAAAACTTCTGCTTGCTTTGGAGAGAGTTTTTGATAAAAAATACGGGTGTGTGTATTTCGGGTTGTTTGAAAAAGCGCCCGGTAGTCAGTAAAGCTTTAATTCAAGTTGTTTAAGGCCTCTTGCTGATTTTCTGTATTTTGATTCAACTTCTGTGACACAGTTTCCAATAAACCTCTCTAACCGCCTGTAAACTACTCGGACAGAGTCAATTTCATATCCGAGTTCATTTGATACACGTGCCAAAAACTGCGAAAAGGCCTGTTTTTCTGAGAAAGCATAACTTGTTTGTACAGGTGCTTTGTTTGACAGCTCGGCAAGGTGCATGAAAACAGGGTTGGAAGACATTTCTCTATACATATCATCGCCTATTGATTCAAAAAAATTATTTAACTTGATAATGTATTTCTTTTTCATTTTTTTGGGTTTTGGTGGTCTTCTACGCTTCATTTTACCACTTTAAAATAGTTATTTTATTGGTTTATAAAGGTATCGGTAACCGGCTGCTAACTTATTGTTGCTGAAACAAAAATAAAATACTTTGGCAGGCTTCACGTGCCCCCAAACTGTTATATTCAATTCGCCCTCTCGCTAAAAAAATAAAATCACAGGAAAGCATCACCTTGCCTATTTGGCATTTTTCTTGACGCAACCGTAAACTTTATATATATTGATATTTATCAATATATCAATATGAAAGAATCGCTAAAAATATTCAAGGCATTATGCGATGAAACAAGATTAAAGATAATTGAGCTTCTCCTGAGCGGAGAAAAGTGCGTCTGCGAAATTGTTCCATTTACGAAGAGAACACAATCAACAGTTTCAATTCAATTGGCGAAGCTCGAAAATTTGGGGATTGTTAAGTCAAGAAAAGAAGGAAAAAGCGTTTATTACAGGATTTCAAATCCGAAAGTAAGGAAGATTTTATCAAAAATTGATTTCTCGAAATGGTGGGGAATTGAGAGAAAGAAAATAAGGTGGTACCCTGTAATTGACAAGGAAAAATGCATTGGTTGCGGGATGTGCGTTGCAACATGCGGAAGGAATGTTTTTGAATTTGATTTCAAGAAAAACAAGTCAAAAGTTAAGAATCCTTACAACTGCATGGTTGGATGCGATAATTGCAGCATTTACTGTCCTGCCGGAGCTGTTTCGTTTCCGCAAAAAAACAGAAGGGAATTCATTCAATCGCTTCTGAAAAAATATAATATCGCTGCAAAGGCGAGAGAGAATGTTATGAGTATGAAAGGAGGTGAAGGATGATAGCGTTAATTTACATTCTGGCTTTATTGATAACCGGAGCTCTTGTTGGATTGGTTTCCGGTTTGCTGGGTGTGGGAGGTTGTTTTATAATGATTCCGGTTCAGTTTTGGATTCTGACAGCAATGGGAATAGACCCGACAATTGCGATAAGGGTTGCTTTTGGAACTAATCTATTGGTTGTTTTTCCTACTGCATTGAGCGGCTCTTTCAGGCATCATAAAAAAAATGCGGTGCTATGGAAGCAGGCAGTAATTCTCGGTTTAACGAGTATGGCGTTCACATTTGCAGGAGCCTACTTGGCAAGTATTTTGAGCGGCAATATCCTCAAAAT
>QMZY01000080.1 GCA_003663415.1 Candidatus Aenigmatarchaeota archaeon | reverse complement strand
TTTCCCATTAAACCCTCTATGTTCCCTTTTTCACCAGTAATCAAACTATCAACACACACAACCTGATAACCCTTTTCCAAAAGAGATTCGCACAACCAAGAACCTATAAAACCAGCGCCGCCTGTAACCAATATCATGGAATCACTCACTGTTTGGCAAAGGAGGCGGAAGTATTAACCCCTCATGCGCCATCACGCTTGCCTTCTCATACGCCTCCATAGTGCTTATATCAAGCCAGAAGGGAAGTTTTTCAACAAAACCGGCAAGCTTCTCCTGCTCAGCCAGCACAGGAAATATGGATTCCTCAACCTTTGTTTTCTTTCTCGGGAACAAATCCAGAACATCTTCCACTTCCAAAATATAATACCCGCCGTTTGCCAATTCCGAAGGCGCCTCGCTGATGTTTGGCTTTTCCACAAAGGATTTTATAAGGGTTAATCCATGTTTCTTCTTGATGTCAGCTATCCCGAACCTGTCCAGTTCTTTTTTCGGAGCTTTAAAAAGCAGAACAGTTGCTGCTGTTCCGAGTTTTTTTCTGCATTTTCTATGATATTCAATCATTTTCTTCACATTAAACTGTGTCATGTTGTCTCCATACGCCACCAGCACAGGCCCGGATGTTATATTCCTTTCCATTAAGATATGAAGTATATCACCAGCTGTTTCCTTCTGAGGCGTTGGAATGGTATGAACAGGAACACCGTAATCCACTTTTTTCAGATAATTGTCTATACAAATGCCATGCGTGTGGGAAAGAATCCTTTCCTGAAAATCCTTACCAACCGTTCCCGAAATGCCCACATATATTTCCTTTATATTGTTTCCAGACAGAACGCTCCTTATTACCCATTCAATCATTGGTTTTCCCTTTAAAGGCAACAAGGGTTTGGCTATACCATAAGTTAACGGTCTCAGTCTTGTTCCCTTGCCAGCAGCGAGAATTATGGCCCTCACCAACAGACACCCTCTTTTTCTTTAATATTTAAAATCTTCCTGCCCTCTATAATTATCTTTCTCCTCATTGAACTAAAGTCTTTTTTATTTAAATTTTTAAATTCGTTCCATTCTGTCAAAATCAAGCAGGCATCAGCTCCATTCAAAGCCTTTCTTGCTGAATCAGAATACTCTATTCTGGGAAAAAGCCTTCTAAAGTTTTCCATTGCTTTCGGGTCATACACTATGACGTTTGCTTTCTCCTTTAAAAGCCTTTTAACAATTTTTATTGAAGGCGCCTCTCTTATATCATCTGTGTCAGGTTTAAATGCCACACCGAGAACGCATATGTTTTTACCTTTCAGATTCCTTATCCTTTTTTTCAAAATCTCAATTATTTTCATTGGCTGTTCCTCGTTCAGCTTTAACACGCTTTCCAAAAGAGCAGGTTTTAACCCCTCTTCCTTTATCCTATACACCAGTGCTTTGACATCTTTGGGAAAACAACTCCCGCCAAACCCTATGCCTGCGTTCAAAAATTTCGGTGAAATCCTGAAATCCATGCCAACGCCTTTCATAACCTCGTACACGTCTATCCCAAGCTTTTTGCAAAAATTGCCGATCTCGTTTGCAAACGATATTTTCATCGCCAAAAAAGAATTGGAAGCGTACTTTATGAGCTCAGCAGATTTTATGCTTGTTCTCAGGATTTGTGTTTTAAAGTTTTTGTATAGCTTTTCCAGAAAATCTCCAGACCTTTTATCATACTCGCCTATAACAACCCTATCTGGATTTAAAAAGTCTTTTAAGGCAGAACCTTCCCTGAGAAATTCCGGATTCATACACACACCAAAACCCTTCCCGGCTTTTTTCCCGGATTCTTTTTCCAAAACAGGAACAACAAGGTTTTCTGTTGTTCCAGGAACAACCGTTGATTTAACCACAACGACATGATAGTCCTTTTCCCTTAAAACCTTTCCCAAATCCTTTGAAGCCTGTTTCAGGAAACCCAAGTCTATCTTGCCGTCTGGAAGCGAAGGTGTTGGAACACAAATAAAGCTTATCTCGCTTTCCTTTACAGCCCTTTCCAAGTCAAGCGTAACATCAAAACTCTTCCCCAAAAACCTTTTCAGCCCTTCTTGCAATCCGGGTTCATACACAGGAGAAACACCGGATTTTATTTTCTTTACCTTTTCCTTATCTACATCAACACAAGTAACTGTGTTTTTTTTGTATGCAAAACCTATTCCTGTGGAAAGACCGACATATCCTGTTCCTATGATAGAGATTCTCATATCACTATTTTATTAAACACCAATAAATAATTAATTATGAAAAAAGGCATTGCTCTGATATCAGCAATAATTCTTATAGGCATAACCATTGTGGCAGTAGGAATAATTTACAATTCTGCTGTTCCCATTGTAAAAAAACTCCAGATATCAGGAGAAACAGAAAAGATGAAGCAGGTTTTTAACAAGCTTGATGAGATCGTTATTGATGTTGCTTCGGGCGGCAAAGGAACAAGAAGAACAGTTTATTTAACCATGGGTCTCGGCAGGCTTTGGTTAAACAGCTCTGACAATTCTTTGTACTGGAAAACAGAAACAAGCGCAAAGGTTGTTTCCCCAAGAACGCAGCAAAAAACAGGAAATCTTATTTTTGGTTCAAACCTTGAGACATATGCGAATGAAACACAATATAATGGAACAGATGCTTATATTCTTGAGAATGAACACCTGAGGGTTTATATAAGAAAAACAGGGTCTCCTCAAAACCCGGAACACTATAAAACAAGCGATTTGCTGTTATCTGTTTATAACAAGGATATTAGAAAAAGCCTTGACCTTGATGGTCTTGAAATATCAATAGACAGCAATCCCTTGTCTGTTTCAGGCCAGGGTTACACTGTTTTGTCTGAAAAAGGAAAAAACCTTCCTTATGCAACAGTAACAGCTTATATGAGTTCAGGGTATATAGATTATTATATAAACTTCACTCTTGAATCAGGAGAAGATTTCATTATCATTCGAGGTGGTTTGACTTGAAGGGAATATCGCCTCTAATAGCAGCTATAATTTTGATTGGAATAGTTGTTGCTGTAGGCGGCATGTTGGGACCATGGATTTACAGACTCACGTTCAGCTCAGGAAAAAATCTTTACAACCAAACACAAAACCAAATATTTTGCAATAACATGGCTTATGATTTTGAGTACGATTACGGAATCTATGGTATTCACTGGAATTTTGACATTCCTGATGGCGACTGGCTTGCAGCAAAAATAACCAATACAGGCACAGTGAATGTTTATGATTTCTTTTTTGAACTAGAGCTTGACACACCAAGCGGAATTGAAATAAAACACTTTGATCCCAAGGAGGAAACACAAAAAACCAGAACAAATCCCTTAAAACCAGGAGAAACAGCTGTTATAGAGGCAAACATAACAGAAGACCTGCCTTCAGGCGAAGGGATTCTCAAAAGAGTAAAAGTTATGAACAGGATTTGCCCAGACGTTTATGCCCTCTGGAAATCATCCATTTAAACAGAAAAAACCAAAAAATAAAATATGGAAACCAAGCTTCTTAAAAAATTCATTGAAGAGCAAAAACAGAAAGAAAACGTTATAGTCAATGATATCAAGGATTTGTGGGAAGAGGTAAACAAGCTAAAAGCCTCGCCAGCGCCAAAGGATTTGGTTAAGATAGAAGACAATATTTTCAGGGAGTTTGACAGGTTCAGGAAATCAATAGAAAAGGAAATTGAAAGAAACCAGAAAAGCGTTCAGGAGGTTTTTTTACAAATAAAAACGCTTTCCGATGAGATTAAAGAAATAAAATCAATCAGAAAAAAACTTCAGGAAACTGATATAGATTCTATAAAAAGGGACATGGAATCTGTTAAACTAAAGCTGCAGTGGCTTGAGAACAGAATCAGGGAATCAGGACATGAGGACCTCTTTGAGAAAATAGAAGAGATTGAGAATATGGTTAAAAGATTAAAGGCTTCCTCGCCCCTGGTGATAGAATGAAATGGATAATAATAAGCTTTCTTATAGGATTGATTATAGGATATATGGTTGGTATCTATTACCCCGTTTAAGGTTCCTGCCAGAACCTTTTTTCCTTTTTTGTTTTGACTGATTTTAGAGTTTCTAAAAAAGCAAATTCAAAATCCTTAACAGAAACATATTTCCCGCCCAGCCCCATAATGAAACTATTAACAGGTATTCCAGAAGCTAAAGCCTTTATTTCCGGATAAACAACTCCTCCAGAACCAGGAGAGAGGTTCTGATCAATCACACCAATTGCTTTAACCTTTGAAAGCGCTTCTCTCAAAACCTTTTCGGGAAACGGTCTGTACACACGAATTCTTATAAGACCGGCCCTGATGCCCTTTTCCCTGATATTGTTAACAGCCTGCTTCGCTATTGTTGAATTTGCTCCCATCACAACCAAACACACATCTGCGTCACTCATCATATATTTTTCAATCAGCCCGTATCTTCTTTTGAATTTTTTGTTCCATTCTTTATGAACCTCTTCAATAACATTTAATGCGTTTTTATTTGCCAGATACACCTGTTGCCTGAAATATGTGTATTCCTTCATTACACCCACACCCAAAGCCATTGGTTTTTTGGTCTCAAGCAAAACTTTTGGTTTATATTTTGGCAGGAATCTGTCAACTTTGGACTGCTTAGGAATCTCGGTGGGCTCTCTTGTATAAGAAAGGATAAATCCGTCCATATTTACAAAAACAGGCAGCAAAACCCTTGAGTCTTCGGCAATCTTGAAACCCTGTATCACAGTGTCCAGGACCTCTTGGTTATTCTCGCAAAAAAACATCAACCATCCCGAATCCCTTTGATCCAGAATATCGTTATGGTCAGACCATAAGGTTATGG
>QMZY01000079.1 GCA_003663415.1 Candidatus Aenigmatarchaeota archaeon | reverse complement strand
GGTTAAAAACATACCTTCTGTTCTGAAAAAGGCGGACATACATGTTATGTCATCTGTATATGACGCGTCTCCAGAGAGTTTGATGGAAGCCATGTGTATGGGTTTACCTACAATAGCAACCAATGTTGGTGGAATTCCTGATTATTTGGATAAGAAAACAGGAATTTTGATAGAGCCAGGGAATCCAAAGGAGTTGGCAGAAAAAATAGTTTATTTGGTTAAACACCCTGAAATCCGGAAAAAACTCGGGAAAAAGGCAAGAAAAAGGATATTGGAAAACCATGATTTGGAGAAGAATTTAGACAGGGTTTTGGACTTTTTAGAGAAAAAAGTAAATAAAATTTGTTTTGTGATGTTAGAAGCAGGTCCTGTGTTCAAACCTGGAGAAAAAGAAAGTGTGGGTGGTGCAGAGTTTCAAAGTTATTTGATTGGTAAAAAGCTTAAAGAGCTTGGTTTTCATGTCTCTTTCCTTATTAAGGATTCGAACCAGAAAACAGAAATTCTGGATGGAATCAAGCTTGTTAAAGTTCCTTATTCAAGGTTTAATTTTTTGTTTGTTTTTTGGAAAATGTTAAAAATAAATGCAGATGTGTATTATCAGAGAACCGGTGGTTTTATAACAGGTTTGGTTGGGTTGGTTTGCTGGGTTAGAAGAAAGAGGTTTGTTTTTCATGTTTCAAACATTGAACAGTGTCATCAAGGATACCCAAAAGAAAAGAGTTTTCTTGTGAAATGGTTTTACAGATTTGGTATTAAAAGAGCAAATACAATTATTGTTCAAACAGAAGACCAGAAAAAAGAGCTTTACAAAAACTTTAAATTAAAACCTATTGTTCTCCCGAACGTGATTGATATCCCAAAGGTAAGTAAAACAAAAAAACAGGGTTTTATTTTATGGGTTGGTAGTCTGCAAAAAAGAAAAAGACCTGAATTGTTTTGGAAGCTTGCTGAAAGTCTTCCGGGATACAAATTCTATATGATTGGTGGAAAAGAGGCTTCTGACCTTGGGTTGGAGATACCAAGGTTTTCAAATTTCAGGTTTCTTGGATTTGTTCCATTGAGCAGAATTGATTATTATTTTAGGAATGCTGCTGTGTTTGTTAATACTTCATTACCAGACAAAGAGGGGTTTCCAAACACCTATCTTCAAGCTTGGTCAAATTTTACACCTGTTGTGACTTTGGAGTTTGATCCGGATGAAATAATTTGCAGGTATAAGCTTGGTTTCCATTCCAAAACATTTGGCAGGCTTGTTAAAGATGTTGGTTTGTTGATGAAAAATAAAAAGAAAAGGGAATGGCTTGGAAGAAATGGAAGAAAATATGTGGAAAAAAACCATAACATAAATAACTTTATTAAGAATTATATTGAAGTTTTTACAGGATAATATGAGGGCTTTGGTTACTGGCTGTGCTGGTTTTATAGGCTCGCATTTAGTGGAAAGGCTTTTGGAAGAAGGTTACCATATAGTTGGAATTGATTGTTTTACTGATTATTATTCAGAGGATATGAAGAGAAAAAACATGGAAGGGTTTAAGAATAATGAGAATTTTGAATTCATTGAAAAAGATATCCTTAATATGAATTTGATGCCTGTTTTGGAAGGGGTTGATTATGTTTTTCATCTGGCAGCTCAGCCTGGGGTGAGGGCAAGCTGGGGCAAAAACTTTGAAGTTTATACAAGAAACAATATACTTGCTACCCAAAGATTACTGGAAGCGTGCAAGGGTCTGGAAATAAAAAGGTTTGTTTTTGCTTCTTCGTCCTCTGTGTATGGGGACTCAAAGGAATTGCCTCTGAAAGAGAGCTTGTACCCGAAACCGCTGTCCCCTTATGGCGTTACAAAACTTGCCGCAGAAAACCTTTGTGTTCTTTATTATAAGAATTACGGAATTCCTGTGGTTTCTTTGCGGTATTTCACTGTTTATGGACCCAGACAAAGACCGGACATGGCTTTTCATAAATTTATTAAAGCTGTTCTGGAAGAAAAG
Source organism: Candidatus Aenigmatarchaeota archaeon (assembly GCA_003663415.1). Taxonomy (GTDB): domain Archaea; phylum Aenigmatarchaeota; class Aenigmatarchaeia; order QMZP01; family QMZP01; genus QMZY01. The sequence goes on along the minus strand of QMZY01000079.1, from coordinate 2,892 downwards.
GCTATAACAATTTACGGTGACGGAAATCAAACAAGGGATTTCACATATGTTTCTGACGCAGTTAATGCAACTGTTTTGGGAATGAAAGGAGAACCTGGCGAAATCTATAATATTGGCGGTGGTTCAAGGATTTCTGTTAATAAAGCCATAGAGGTTATAGAAGAGCTGACAGGAAAGAAAGCAAAGATAAAGTATGAGCCCTTTCAGAAAGGGGATATGAGAGACACTTATGCTGATATAAGCAAAGCTGAAAAAGGATTAGGGTATAAGCCTGAAATTGATATTAATACGGGGTTGAAAAAACAAACAGAGTATGTGCGGAATTTGCGGGTTTAACTGGGAAGACATGGAATTGGTTAAAAGGTGTGTTCAGGTTTTGTCTCACAGGGGACCTGATGACAAAGGTGTGTATACAGATTCTCATGTTTCCTTAGGGCATGCCAGATTATCGATTATAGATCTTTCCAAAAAAGGAAAGCAACCGCTTTCGAACGAGGACGGAAGTGTATGGATAACCTACAATGGAGAGATTTATAATTACAGGGAGCTGAGACGGGCTCTTGAAAAAAAAGGGCATAAATTCTTTTCAAACACAGACACCGAGGTTATTGTTCATGCCTATGAGGAGTGGGGATTGGATTTTCCAAAGAAGCTTAGAGGCATGTTTGCGTTAGGAATATGGGACAGTCAAAGAAAAAAGCTTGTTTTGGCGAGAGATCCCATCGGCAAAAAGCCTTTGTATTATTATTACAAAAACGGAAAATTCGTTTTTGCATCAGAGATAAAAGCCATATTAGAGGTAGGAATTCCGAGAAATGTTAATCTGAATGCTTTGCTGTGCTATGTGGCTTTTGGTTACAGTCTTGGGATTCAAACACTTTTTGATAGAGTGAAAAAACTACCCGGTGGTTCTCTTTTGGTTTTGGATGAAAATGGAATGGAAATAAAAAGATATTGGGATATACAAGAAAACCTAATCTCTGGGAGTGAGAGCTTTTTTGTAAAAAGGCTTTCTTCTATTCTGACAGGATCCACAAAAATAAGAATGCTTGCTTCTGATGTTCCTATAGGGTCATTTCTGTCCGGAGGGATTGATTCCAGCAGTGTGGTTGCTTTGGCAAGGAAGTTTGTGGATTATGAAATGCATACGTTTTCTGTTGGGTTTGATGTGTTTTCAGAGTTGGAATATGCCAAAATTACTGCAGAACATTTAGGAACAAACCACCATGAGATTTTTTTGGATGGAAAAAAGGTTTTAAAGGAGATTGGAAAGATTGCATGGCATTTTGATGAGCCTTTGGGAGATTCTGCAATAATTCCGAATTATTTCCTTTCGAAGGAAGCTAGAAAATATGTGAAAGTGGTTTTAGCAGGGGAGGGCGGAGATGAGTTGTTTGGTGGGTATCCTCACTATAAAAACAATCTTAATGCTCTTGGAAAGCCTTCTTTGGTTAAGTTCATTGGTAAGATTTTCCTTTGTTTTCCTTCCCCAGGTTTTGGGGTTTTTGGGAAGGCAAAAAGGTATTTTGAATACATCACTCAACCTGACCTTTTGAATCTGGAACTCTACTCTACAAGGATAGCATCAAATTCGCAAATAAAATCCTTCCTTCGTTTTCCTTTCCAGGACCCGCATTCCTTTGCTATTCAGCCGTCTTTCCGGGCCTCAAAACTAAACCATATGCTTATTGTGGATTGCAAAAACCTGTTGCCGGAAAAATATTTAATGAAAGCTGACAAGGCGACAATGGCGAATTCTGTGGAAGAAAGGCTTCCGTTGCTGGATAAGAATTTAATAGAATTTGCTTTTCAAATTCCAGGGAAACTAAAAATAAAAAACGGAAATGAAAAATATATTCTGAGGAAAGCTGTTTCCTCGATACTTCCGAAGGAAATTATCCAAAGGGAAAAAACGGGATTCAATGTTCCTGCGAATGTCTGGATAAATAAAGAAATGAAGGAATTCGCAGAATCCGTGATTTCAGAAAGCGAGCTGATCAAAAAATACTTTAGAACCGAAAAAATCCCAGAAAACCTAAAATGGGAATTTTTTGCTCTGGGGTTGTGGGAAAAGGAGTATTTTAGGAGATAAAATGGAGCATCCAAGAATATGGTTGTTTAGAGACTATTTTAAGAAAACGAATCTTAAACCACCCATAATTGATGTTGGTGGTAGAGAGAAATGGAAAGAAACCAAAGGTTATTATATCTTAAATATAGAAAAACACAAAAGCATCGACATCATTGCTAATGGCGAAAAAATGCCATTCAAAGATGGATCAATAGGAACCATAATCCTTACTGAGGTTTTGGAACATTGTGAAAATCCTGAAAAAATATTAAAAGAATGCTGGAGGGTTTTAAAGAAGAATGGAGAAATTATCGTTTCATTACCATTTTTCTGGTTTTATCACCCTGATCCAAATGATTATTGGAGGTATACAAAAGATGGATTAAGAGTATTAATGGAAAAACATGGATTTAAAGTGATAGAAACATTAACTGTTTGTAGATTACCTTTGTTTATTGTTTCTGCAATTCATGGGTCTGTCTCTCATCTGCTCTATTCTGTTAGAAATATTAAACGGATTGGAAAATTTTTAAGATATCCCTTTTCGTTTTTATCACTAATTCTTGATTATATAATGATTCCATTCTATTATTTAGCATACAAATTGGAAAGGTTTTCATCCGAGGAATTTATTTATGTTACAACATTAATAAAAAGTAAAAAATCTTATGAAAAATTATGAAAAAAATTTGTATAGTAAGTTTAAATTCGTATATATTTTTTATAAAAGATAAAAAAAATCAATACGCGGGTGGGACAGAAAAAAAACTTTATATTATAGCCACATTTTTAAAAAAAATGGGATATGATATCATCTATAT
>QMZY01000078.1 GCA_003663415.1 Candidatus Aenigmatarchaeota archaeon | reverse complement strand
TGCTCTGGGTAGGGGCTGCGGTGACCCAGCCCGAAGGGGAGCGTAGCTTTGTGCTACACACTCCCCAACCTCCCTAACGGCTTCCGGTGGAAGCCCCTTGCGATAGCGAGGGGAGGAGGTCACTAGCCCTTTCCCTCTCCACGAATCTCGTTATCCACATCTACCTCGACCTCTTTGAGATATTTTATCAGCTTGCATTCCGAGCAGGGAGGTTCAAGCGGTTTTCTGTACAGCACTTTAGAAAATAACTTATTCCAGTTCTTTATACCCGCCTCTATCCTGTAGTAATTAATTCTGACTCTTGTCTTATCATCGCAGCATAAAAACTGCAGCATGTTTTTCGTTCTATCATCGACCTTTTTATCGAGGTGCACCCAGATGTGAATCCCCTTTTTACTGTCGCTTTCCTTGACTATAATTTTTTTAACACCGTATCCCAGCGACCTCAACCCAGCGATGATAAATTTCTTATAGCTGTCAATCCAACCCCACTTATCTATCCTTAAGTCTACATCAATTTTCAATACATTTTCGCTCATAACATCAACCTCAATCTCACATCCTTCTTCCAGGGTCTTTCCTTGGTTTTTTCGAAAGTAAACTCAACCCAACCTTCCCTACCACGCTCCAATTTATACTCTATACCTTCTTTTATAATTTTCTCAGACAGTAAAGCTTCGGTAGGAACCGTTTTCCCTTCTCTCTGTGCCTTCTCCATCTTTTGCCTGTCAAAGTTTTCCTTAATCCACTCCTTTAACGTCTTTTGAATACCTTTCTCAACCTCTTCCACACCCTTTCTATCTTTGCCTTTTACAAAAGTTTTGCCCGTGATTTCGGCAGCGAAATCTATTGGTTTGCCGTGCGACGTGTGCGTTTCTATGGAGTAGGTGTAGTCCAGTTCCAGCGTCTCGCTCCTTTTGATCTCGTTACCCCTTTCGTCCCTCACCACATACTCCTTTCTAATCTTGTCGTAGTAAATATCGTGTCCAGTTTCGCTATCAATACCTATGTATTCCAATTTAACGAGCTTCGATGCTATTATTCTGTCCTTCTCCCTCAACCTCTCCCTTATGTAGTCTACCATTTCGGTGAACACGGTGTCGTAGTCGGGAATGTAGGTTTCGTCCAAAATTCTCCACGTTCTCCTATCGACCCTTTTTATATCGGCGGGATTTATCACGACCCAGTTCAGAACCTTCCATCCCCCCCTCAACTTTCTCCTCATCTCTTCATATCTCCTTACCAGAGGTTCCTGTGCTCTGTAGAATCTCTCCAGCTCCCTTTCGGTGGAAACCTCCGGTGCCTTCAGCACGCGTGCTATCTGCTTAATCACGTCGTTGTACAGATTGACTATTTCCCTCGATGCTCTGAGCCAGAGATACCACCTCGCGTAGCTCGGCGGTATTCCCCTCTCTTCAAGCATTCTCATAATTTTCACCGCAAGGAGACCACCCATCTGTGATGGGTGGAGGAATTGCGGAACATAATATAACATATATGTAAAACTTTAAATACTTTTCTAACATATATGTAACTATGGAAATTGTTAAAACGATTGTGTGTAAGCTTAAGGTTAGTAAGAAAAATAAGGAAATTTTGCTCAAAACTATGGAACTCTTTAGAGACGCCTGCAATTATATTTCTGAGATAGCTTGGAAGCAAAAGTGTTTCAATCCTGTTGCCTTGCACCACTTGACTTATAGAAAAGTGAGAGAAAAATTCAAACTTCCTGCTAATTTGGCTATAGAAGCGAGGGATAGAGTTGCAAAATCCTACAAAACTGATAAAAGTAAGCTTCATGAATTTAAATCTCTCTCTATGGATTTGGATGATAGGCTGTTTTCCATAAAACAAAAAGAGGATAAATTTCTTGTTAGCATAGCCACCATTAAAGGAAGAATTAAATGCGAACTTGACATCGGAGATTATCAAAGACAATACCTCGAAAATGCTAAACCTACTTATGCAACTTTGCATTACAGAAACAAAACCTTCTTCTTGCACATAGCTATCGATAAGGAAATTCCAGAACCAAAAGGTAGCAATCCTGTTGGCGTTGATGTTGGAATAAAGCATTTGCTCGTTGCTTCTAATGGTTTCAAGGTCAAAGGTGGGAAAATCGTTAAGCAAAGGGAACATTTTAGAAAACTTAGACAAGAGCTTCAGAAGAAAAGGACTTGGTCTGCCTACAGAAAGCTCAAACAAATTTCTGGAAAAGAGAAAAGATGGATTAATACAATTCTCCACCAAATTAGCAGAGAGTTTGTTGATTCTCTCAAAGAAGGAGATGTTGTTGTTATGGAAAAGCTTAATGGAATAAGAGAGAGGGTCAAACTGAGAAAAGAGCAAAGGTATTTTTTCCATTCTTGGGCTTTCAGAAAGCTCCAGCAATATATTGAATATAAGGCTTTGGAAAGAGGCATTCCAGTTGTCTATGTTAATGCTAAAAACACGAGTATAACTTGTCCAAGATGTGGTTATGTAGAAAAGAGAAATAGAAGGACGCAAAGTTTGTTTAGATGTGTGAAATGTGGTTTTCAACACAACGCTGATATGGTTGGTGCTCTTAACCTTGCTAACAAATTCCGCTCCGAGCTGGCTCGGGCGGAATGGGGCGTCGTCAACCGCCCTAATGCAGGGATGAATGCTATGAGCTTTTGCGAGCATCATGATTCACCTGCAAACCACTCGTTTTTAACGGGTGGTGGTTGACCTAGCCACGTTTAGCACCCTTACGAAATTTTCAAGGAGTTTTACCAAATCTTTTGAACATTCTTTACAAAACCAAACGTGCCTCTCGCCCTTCTCGACCTTGAGGGAGATTTTCACTCTCCCCCTTTCCGTTTTGTCAAACTCGACTCCACACTTAACACACGTCTTCTTTTTCTTCAATCCGCACACCTCAATCCGAAAGCAAGAGCAAAACCAAAAATAATCAAAATATCAACAGGGTCCGTGCTCATCACCTTTCGATAAATATTTGGAATGGGCGGTTTTTAAAGCCGAGTATACCACTCTGCTCATCTCCTCCCTAATAGCATTTACGCTCACGCCTTTTTTAAGCAGGTGGTAAAAGTAACCCCTCATGAGCTCGTGGAGAACTCTGTAGAAATCTCTGGTCTCGACCTTGAACCAGTTGGCGTTGAGAAGCTCCTTGGGCTCGCTCTTCCTGTACTGCTTCACCTCAAGAATTATTTTTTCTGTGTAGCCTTCCTCTCTCGGAAGCACGGACATGACTAAAACGGGAACGTTCTCGTCCAGCTCGTAACCCTTTATCTTAACTATCATTTCTTTTCTCACGGTTAGCACCCCAGAGATTTTCATAAGTTTTTTCGAACTGGGTGAAGAACTTGTAAGCCCATTTGACGCCGCTCATGTTAACATTTTCAGTCAGCGTTACCACCCTCATCCTGCCCTTGTACTCCGTTTTCACAGCACCTATATTTTCTAGAGTCAGCACGTGCCTGCGAACCGTTTCGAACGTGACCCTGTTGCTGTAGTTTCTGTACACGTGCCTGTAAATTTCCGTGAGGGACATGCCGTCCCCGTTTCTGTGGAGGAGCTTCAAAATGTACAGAGCCATGGTGATGTACATCAGTCACCACCTTCGAGCGTTATCTTTTTCGGCGGGTCTCCCTCCACCTTTACTCCCCGCCAGTAGATTTTGTTTTTGTGATTAAACCTTATGACGAAGTAGGAGGGAATGTCCTCAAGCAGCAGCCTTCGCCACTCATCTTTCGATTTTCTATCAAAATAAAATATGTTGCTCCTCACGCTCTTCACCTGCTCTATGAAAACCTCATAACACCCTCTTTCCTTCTTCCTCACCACCAACAAATCTCCCGCCCCTATGCTCCCGCTTACCCTGTACACCCTGTATCCGACCTTTTCGAGCATACGCTTGCGTTCGTATTCGGCTTTGTAACCTTTTTTAGCCACGCTGCTCACCTTTTTTCTCGACCCATTTTTCCGGAGTAATTTTGTCCTTGTGACCCAGGTATTCTATGGGATAGGGTTCCGTTACGGGCAAACCGTTCATCTCCCTCCACATTTCCCAAACGCTCGCGATGAAGAGCTTTACCACCTTCCTTCTAGCCCAGTTGTGGCAGTGTAACTTAGACCAATCGGGATGCTTTCGCTCGCAATCCTTTCTGAAAGCCTCGTAGAGCTTTCTTCCGAAGCACGGGAACTTGATGAAGCTCTGACCTATCTTCCAGCAGAAGGTTTTCAGGTGCGGATTGTAGCTCAGCTTTTCTCCCCGCTTCCTTTCCTGGTTCGGAGCCAAACCGCAGTAGCCCCAAATCTGGCTCACGTAATTGGCTTTAAGAATCGGGTTGCAGAGCCAGGCTATCAGTCCGCTCGCCAAAATCGGTCCTATCCCCTTAACTTTGTTTAAAAACTCCTTTCTCAGCGGGTGCTCCCTGCTCCAGCGGTCTATCCTCCCGTACAGCTCCCTCTCCGTTTCGTAAAGCTTGTTGTGAAACCATATCAAGTCTTCGATTTCTCTGAGGAGGGAGGAGAACGCATTTAAGAAATGGGTTTCAAAGGCGGGAGGGCTCGCATAAACCTCATGAGATTCAAAATCTATCTGGCTCGCATTTATTTTTTGGGTCTCAAGAATCTTTTGGCTCGCATTTCTTTTTTGGGCTTCAGGAAGCTGCCGGCTCGCAAACTTATCATGGGGTTCATTTTTTGTACGGCTCGCATTATTGCTTTGGGATTCAAGAATCTTTCGGCTCGCATTAACACCGCGGGATTCACTCCTTTCATGGCTCAGCACGAATTTCTTTACAAACTCGCTGTATTTCTTATTTTCGAGTATTTTAATCGCATTCCTTCTTTGGGATTCAAAATTTTTGTGGCTCGCACCAATTTCCTGGGGTTTACTCTTATTTTGGCTCGCATCCGTCCATTG
>QMZY01000077.1 GCA_003663415.1 Candidatus Aenigmatarchaeota archaeon | reverse complement strand
TAAGCATAGAGATGGAAATTACAAAAACATACAACCCGAGCTTTATTGTGGCAGGAACCAATGAAAGCATAGATGTCAGAACAGACGTAAAACTTACAAATTCGAACAACCCCGTGTACATGATAAACATTACAGATGAAATACCATACGACTTCGCGCCGCCTGAAAACACAAGCGTAAATATTTTGTTTATTGATTACAGCCCCTACCAGATTATCAATATCACAGGAAACGCAACGGTAACAGTTAATGTAACCGACCTTTCAGGAACCAATAACACACTGCTAATTATTAACATATCAAACATATCACAGACAGACGCGAACGGATACATGGAAACCAACGATACCATAAGAATAGAATATCAGATGGTTTCCTCTCAAATGGACCCGGGTGAAAACAGAACGCTATACACGAATGCAACGCTTACAGACACGCAATCAAGCAAAGGTTCTGACTGGATAAACACAACCCTGAACTGTGCTGCTGTTGTGCTCAGGGGCGATAAAACAATATGGATTCCGGACCTCTCAAACCCGCAGAACCTTAGCGTGAAAATAGTTATAAAGTCATTGGGAGGAACAGTCACTGATATTTCTCTGGCAGACTATTTGCCGGCAGGCGTTGAAATAAAAGACCTGAACGTAACATATTATAACTATACATCCGGAACAGTTTCAAACCTTTACAACGGCTCTGATTATTATGTTGCAGACCCAATGCAAACAACCCTTCCTGACGGGACATACGCAGATGTTTATCATTATAACTTTTCTTATGCATTTACAAACTGGGACGGGAACCTTTATGAAAACGATAACATCACCCTTGAATACAATATAACTGTTCTTGGCGGAGGCGAATGGAAACTGCCAGCCATAATCTCTGGTTATGATCCCCAATACAAAAAACACATAAGAACAGAAATGTACGCTTCAGCGAACGTTCCTTCATTTGACGTTATGCTTGAAATCCTTACAGACACTGTTTTCCCCGGAGAACCTGTAAAGGCATTGCTCAGAATAGTAAATGTGGGCGGTCCAAGAGCCAAGGTTGATGTTTATGTTGATTATTCCGCAAAAACCCTCAAAGGAGAAACCATTGTGGAAAAATCAGAAACAATAGCCGTGGTTGAGCAAAAAGAAAAAAGCCTGGAGCTTGTTATTCCGGAAAAAATAAAACCAGGCGTTTATGTTTTTGAAAGCTATGTAACCTATACAGGCAGAGAGGCTTTATCAACAGAAACGTTCAAGGTTGAAGGCGTAAAAGAAAAAGGGTTTATAGAAAAATACGGCCTTTACATTCTTATGTTAATAATAATTATTGTTTTGCTGGTTATGTACCTAAGAGCAACAAAAACCCAAAAAATCGCCGCTGTTTTTTTATTCTTGCTTTTGTTGCAGCCGGTAGTTTTTGCCCAGTTCAACGCTTCCCTTGAAATTATCACAAAAAATCCCCAGCCGGGCAACACGCTCAAAGCGCTGCTCAAAATAAACAATCAGAACTATACAGGCCTAAAAACGAACGTTGTTGTAACCTCTGCAATTACAGGAGATTCCGGTTATCCTTTAATTGAAAAAACCTCTACATACCCTGTTTCTGATTCCCGCGATATTCTCCTGAAATTTAAGCTTCCAGAGGATATGCAGCCGGGTAGCTATATTCTAAGCACAAGGCTTTTGTTTCCTGAAAACAAAACAGAAACGCTTCATAAGGTTTTTAATATAAAAGGCAGCGAGGATTTTGGTTACTTGTTTTTAATCCTTGCGCTGCTGGCGGTTTTGACAGTTTTTATAAAACGAAAGTAACAATTTATTGAACATATGTTCGAAAAATCGAACAAAAATAAACAAAATTATCTCCTGAAAAACCCCTCAAGAGAGAATTTCTTTTTGTCTTCCAGAATGTCTTTTTCTGTGTAACCAAAAGCCGACAGAACCCTTAAAGCTGCAGGAACTACTTGGTTACGAATATAATATTCAGGGTCATAATCTCCAGCAAATTCAGCAGGTTCTGCCCTGAAAGATATTGATCCCTCCCCGCTTGTAATTACATACCTTATTGTTGATCCTGTTCTGATATTCCTGCCGCTTTCTATTAACTTTTTTGCCACAGCCACATGCGGGCTTATGGCTTCATACTCTCCCAGCTCTTTGGTTAACTGCGTGTAAATTATCAGGTCCTGTTTTTTGATTTTACCCTCTCTGAGTTTTTTAATGGTTTCCTTCACAATCTTAACAGCCTTTTCAGGAGAGCCTTCCTTAAGAATGATTTCGATAACCTTTTCCTGTGTTTTTTTGGCTATACCGGCCCAGTCTCTCCTGACCTTTTCAAACCCTCTGACCACAATATTTCCTTTGTAATCAAGCAGCGCGTATTTTTTCTTTGCGGCTGTTCCTGTTTTGCTTGGAACAAAAATCCCTGTTTTGTACATGTCCCTGAATTCAAGTTCCATAACGCCCGGCAGGCTTTTGTTAACCCTGCTCAAAAACCTTTTCGCATGCTCTTTATTCCTCATTATAATAAAAAGAGAATCAGTGTCGCCGTAAATAACATCTACTCCTTCTTTCTCTGCCATTTCCATAACCCTTTTAATATAATATCTTCCCCACGCCGCTATAGATTGCGCGCATACCCTTGAATACCATCTTGAACCGGGATAAGCATAATATCCATAGCTTGAGTTTGTAAGAATTTTAACTGCATACTGCCTGTTGTAAAGGCTTTTATAATAAGGCGTGTCTCTTTTCACATGTTTCATTTTTTCTTTTAACTCGTTTCTTTTTTTTATAAGCTCTTCTATTATTTTTGGAATAAATCCCTTTTTCTTTAAACAAAAATGATGCTCCTCTCCGGGAACCTTTGCTTTGGGATTCCCTTCGCAGCATTTGCAGTTCAGTGTTTCAGGAGATATGTTGTGCGTTATGGTTATTGACGGATAAAGCGACTGAAAATCGAAAAGGGCAATCTTTTTATGGATTCCCGGCTTCGGAAGCTGCACATAGCCGCCGGTGTAAGGCGGCGCTTTCCTCCTTCTTTCTATCTCATCATATTTCGGCGTGTTTGGTATTATTTCATTCTCTTCAAAAGCCCTTCTTATCAGCAGCCACTCAACAAGCTGCGAATAAGTCATTCTCGCAACGTCAAAAGGCGTTTGCCCCACAACTCTGGAAAGCTCAAAAACCTGCGGAATTATATACTTTGAAAGTTCCAAAGCAAGCTCAGAGTCTTTTAAGCAATATTTTGCTATTTTTTTCAGGTCCCTTTTCTTCCACGCCTTTTCTATGTCTTCCCATGTCATTTTTTCCTTGCCTTTTCCAAGCAATTCCTTGGAAACCATGTCTAAAGTCAGTATTTCGCTTGAAAGCGTTGAGCCAAGAATGTGCTCTATAAAATCATATATGTCCAGATGAAGCCTTCCGGCAATGTATGCAGAGGAAATCCTTCCCCTTCTTTTGAAAACAATTTCTGAGCCATCCCTCGAAAGAATAAATTTGGTTCTGTGCTTGTCTGCTTTTTCTGTTAGTTTGATAAAATCATACCTGTCTGTATTATATCCAACGATTATATCAGGGTCCCTTTTTCTGACAATATCCGCAAACCTCTCTATCATTTCTTTCTCTCCTTTCAGAACTTCGATGTTTCTTGTTTTTTTACCTTTGCCGTGAGTAAGAACTTTTTTATATCCGGAACTGTCCATAACAGAAATTGCGATTATCTTGTCATCCTCTTCAATGCATTCTATATCAAACGCAAGAACCCTTAATTCAGGATACCCTTCCTTTTCTATCCTTTTTATCTCATCTGCTTCTATCACGGTATCCGCATCAATCTCCTCTTGTTTTTTCTCGCCTCTTACCTCTATCCATTCCACTGGTATCAAACCCTTATCTATCAGATACCTTTTGTAAAACGAAATTGAATACTCATACTCCTCTTTCACATCTTTCCTGTCTTTAACCGCGTCTCTGAACTTGGAAACATCTGCTGCTTTTTGCACATATACCTTCAAAAGCTTTGTCGGTTTCCCATAGATTTTCTTTTCCACTTCTTCAATCCTTAGGATTTTCTGGCCGCCTATCTCAATGTTTTCCACTTCTCTTTTCAGTTCAGGCGTTATTTCCGCCTCAATATAAAAATACGGAACAAAACCGGAATCAAACACGACTATGCTTTCCCCTTTGTCCGTTTTCCCCCATATCCTTACCACAGGCTTATCCTCTCTCATAAAATAATCTATGCCCAGTATGCAAAGCTTCGCAGCAGCGCGTTGCATGTATAAAAATTGGATTCTTGGTTAAAAAGGTTAATGTTTTAAAAATCCATGGCAGAGAACCGCTGCACAGGCATTTCAACAGGCTCTTATCGCTTATCAATGAGCTTTATTTTTTTAAACAAATACATTCCGGAATCCCCTTCCCAGATTTTTTCAGCTTCCAAAATTTCTATGCTTTTTTTAAACACAGGGCAGTCCAGAACAAAGGTTTCGGCTTCGCCGCCCTCAAAGCCAAGGTGAAAACCATGTTTTTTGCTTAATCTCTCAAGTTCTATGAGCGCGTTTCTGTCTATAATTCTTCCCAGCCAGTCTTTTCCAAGACCCTCGCAAGAAACAGCCACAACCATTATTTTAAAACCGGATTCCAAAAGGGTTTTCCAGTATTGTTTCATATCTTTTTTCCAGAGAGGAGCAAAAAGCTTTAAATTAAGGGAATCAGCCATTTTCTTTACCCTTTCATATTGGTATCTGCTTGCCAGACCGCCGACTGAAATCCCATCTATTTCCTTCTTTATCTTTCGCAAAACCCTTTTTAAATCAACAAGTTCCTTTTCCTTTTCGCCTTTTGTAGTTTCTGCAATAAGCGCCATCTCCATGGCTTCTGCCTGATATCTGGTATATTCTATATCAGGATAATGAAACATATAGGATTCAGGAT
>QMZY01000076.1 GCA_003663415.1 Candidatus Aenigmatarchaeota archaeon | reverse complement strand
GTATAATGAAGCGTGTCTGTTCCGTGTGTAACAATCACACCCTTGTCTCCTGAATCAAGAGACTTTTTAACATGTTTTGCTATGATTATCCATTCCTGTGGATCCATGTCCTCGCTCATACGCGTGAAAGGTGTTATCATTTCTCTTACATTAACAATATCAGCAAGCTCAGGAATATTATAAAGAAGCTCTTTCGGCTCGTTTAACGCATAGACACCGCCTGTTCTATAATCAACCCTTGATGCAATTGTTCCACCTGTTGCTATCAGTGAAACAGGCGGTTTGTTTTTATCAAAAACAAGCTTAACAAGCTCCTTTCTCACTTTTCCAAGCTCAAATTTTGTTTCTTTTAAAACATCTTCCGGCTCTTTTGTTTTCGCTTTTTCTATGTTTGTGTTGTTGTCAATTTCTATACCTATGTTGTAGCCGCTGTCAAGCTTTAAAACCAAGCAACCCGGATTCCCTATTTCAGGCCTTGGCATGAGTAAGCCTTCAAAAACAGTTTTTCCTTTTGTTACGCAAATCCTGTCAGTGATTTTTATTCCCTTTCTCTTTAAAAGAGTTTGAATTTTTTTTGAATACATATCAATTAAAAATTTGAATTATACTTTAATAAATGCTCTGGTGAATTGTAAAACTTTTGGCAAAGAACAGGATGAAGCGTAACAGCAGGGGGTTTTGGTTTTGAACAACACGATATATTTTGGTTCTTTTGACGGCAACGTGTATGCTGTAAATGAAGACTGGTTGATTTGGGAGTTTCAGAAAAAACCAGGCAATAGACTAATGTTTTTCAAGTTTCCAGAAACAAGTCAGCGAACCAAAAAACCGTTAACTTTTTATTTCCTTTTTTGAATAATGATGGTATGTTTTCTGCTGAAAAAATACTAACAGGAAACAAGAAATGGAATTTAGAGAAATGGAAAGAAACATTCAAGATAAATGAAACATTTGCAAACAACCTTTTAAGAGTTATAGAAGACCCTGTAGAATGCATATTTTTTCTTGATGACCTTATCAATGGATTCAAAAAATTATCTGCTTCAGCAAAAAAGGAAGTGAGAATGTCCCTTATAAGAATACAAATCGCCTGCAGTATAAACACGCCAAGCAACCCCGCGAAAGCAACAAAACAGATTTTTGTTTCAGAAGTTTTGGAAAAGTTGTTTTTCGGTTCAAACCTTTTAAGCTCAGAAGAGGAAAAACTTATTGAAAGCAAAAAAATAGATTAAGGTTTATAAGTTATTTTAAACAATTATAAATATGGTTGATTACACAGGCGCAATAAAAAGAGGACTAAAATTTTCACTTCAACCAAAAAGATGGAGTGCGTTTTTCATTCTGGATTTTGTATTTTTAACAATTCTTTTGTTTTCTGTTTCAGGCAACCTTATACCCCTTGCTTCAATGCTTGTTAACTATTCATTCTCTTCTATTGCCTTTTCATCTGTTTTTATGTACGTTTTGGCTCTTTTAATTGGTTTATGTGTTTGGGTTTTGCTAAGACTCTGGATTACCGGAGCAGTTGTTTATCAGTCATATAAAGAAAAAGATTTTGGAAAAAGCTGGGAAGTTTCAAGAGAAAGGTTCTTTTCATTAACAGGCGCACTTATTGTTATTACTTCACTTTCTCTTATCTCTAATCTTGTGATTCTTGTTGGATGGTTATTGTCTATTATAGTTTCGCTTCTTTTCTTTTTTGTTTTCCAGGACCTTATAATAACAAACAAAGACACTTTCCTTGCTCTAAATGCTTCGCTGAAAATATTTAAAAGAAAACCATTAACAGTTATTATTGCCTGGATACTTGTAACAATTGTTTCACTGGTTATAGTGGGAATCTTTTCAATCCCGTTGCTTTTATTTTTATTAAACCTCTCAGGAGTTGGCGCATCAAGTCTAATAGGCATTTTAACAGCTCTTGTTTTTTCACTTGAAACAAACACAGCTGCGCTCCTTTTAACAGGAGTAATTCTTCTTATAGGTATAGAAATTTCACAGGTTTTTGCTCTCAAAACCCAGACAGAAATTTATTTGCAGGTAAAGAAAAGAAGATTGTTTTAATCTCTAAAGGATTCCGCAAAGGGTGTATCAAGGCGGTCTCCAAAGGGACTCATTCTCCCTCACTATCCCGCCTTGATGCATCTGTGGAGAAAACTAAAAGGGCCTCTGTTCCCTTCTAAGGCGCATAAGCCCCGGAAGATTTCCTGCAAACCTCATAATTTGTGAATAAAAGATTTCCATTTCTGTTTCAGGAAGCTTCGCTATGGTGTCAGCTTCTATAAGCGGTGCAGGAATACCGTAACCAGAGTGTTGACCTGAAATGGAAAGAAGAACACCTGCAATCTTGTTTTCTGTTTGCCCGTTTTTTATAAAATCCACTCTTACTGGTCTGTCAAGCTCGGCTGTTTTTACATAAAAACTGTGTATTTTTTCCCTTATTTCTTTATCAAACTCCCTCAAAACAGGATGCTCGTCAGGGTTCTCTGCATATTGGAAACTTATGGTTTTTTCACCTCTTTTTAAAACCCAGAAAAGCAGGTTTGTATCCCTTGTTTTTTCAAGAATATTCTCTGCTTCTGATTTTGAAGGATGCTCTATTCTGGAGAGAATCTCTTTTCTTATTATATCACAAAACCTGTTTCCTCTCGAATCCTCTATCACGCCTGCAAGGATTATTCCCTTTTCCTTGCAAACCTTGTATAGTTTATGATATTTTTCAATAAGCTCTTTGTAAAATGCATAAACCTGCGATGTTTTTGACGGTCTGTCTGAATAGTGAGGAACAATAGACCCGTCCATTAATATTATATCAGGTGAAAACACTTCTGCGCATTTTACAGCTGTCCCAACTTCTGAAAACATCCTGAAAACAGACGTATAATACGCCCAGTCTAAATCATTTAAAGCTTCTGTAACGTCTGCTTTTACAGGCGGAAGCTTTGAAGGATAATATCTGACAGTTTTTACTTTGTTTTTTTTATATTCAAAACAAACACCGACAGACCTTACCAGAATACAATCAAAACCATGAAGTGACCGCTTGGCTAAACCGCCGTCAATTCCTACTATTTTTAAATCATCCAAATCTAATGGTTTAATAAAATGAAACAATTTTATTTTTGGGTTAATCTCTCTCAAAAACTCAGCAAACATTTTTCTTTTTCTTTCACCTTCCCTTATCTTATTTGCCATTTCCTTTATTTTTGGAACAAGCTGCTTCATAAGTTTAATTTAATTCTTTGATTATAAATGTTAGTATATAGACCGGGCATTCTAATTATTCATCAACATAACCAATAAACCCCTGAACGCGGGTTCCGTGTTCTTACAAGCAGTTGCCTGATAACACAAAACTCTTGCGCGTGTTCTCAGATATACTGTTCTGTCCGTTTTTTGTGCATAAACGTTCTGATGGGATATTGGTGCTTATCTCTTTGTTTTATCTCAGAAACAATGTCCCACTTTTTGGTGGTACAAATATTTAAATATTTTATGGTTAATATGGAATATAAAAAGGTGTAGAATATGGATGCAACAGACTCCATAAATAAACCAAAAAGAACAGGATGGTTAAAGGCCGGGATTGTAGCAGGCAGCATAGCAGCTCTGAGCGGAGGATATTTTGGATATAAGCATTTCGAGTCTCGAAACCTTAACAGGACAGTAACAGTAGAAGAAATTCCAGGATCAATGATACCCTATGGTGAATGGTTATATATAGATCAGGCAGATTATGTCGATAAACTGAATCTTTATGGAGATGATATACCAGATGAAATAACTTTTCACGCTTATTTTGAAAGGAAAGACGGGAAAAAAGAGAGATATTTAATTAAACTTTCTGGACAGAACCGAAAGGAAATCGCAAGGATTTTGAATAATTTCAGAAAAAATCATACAAACAGAATCAAAATAAAAAGAGGTGCAGCAAGAGAGCTGAGATATAACCCGGAATTTGGAATGCTGAGAAACCCTGTAACAGCAAGAAAAACAGAAAAGTATCTTGAGATTTATGCAGAACCAGACTATTTACAAGTAGGCAAAATTGGCTCGTTCACATTTCAGGGTTTTTTACCTTCGGGAAAAATAGCAACAATAAAGCCCGGAGAAATTGAATGGGAATCAACTGAATTTTCACATCTTCAAAAAGAAATAAAGCGAGTTGAAAAAAGTAAATTCTTTGAAAAACCCCCAAAATATATTTCTGGCGTTACCAAAGAAATCCGGTCCCTCAAAAACCTTTATAACGGTGTGAAAAAAAACTTGGGCAAACTTGAAAAAACCCTTAAAGATTATGGAAAAAGAATAACCGCTTTGGAAGATTATACAGATAATATCGCCGATACTTTCAATAAGCACACACATAAAAGACAGTTTCCAAAGATGTGGAAAACAAAAGTAAAACCCAAACTCCAAAAACGTTAAAAAATAAAATTTTTGATTTTTTTAAATATTGTTCCTCCTCATCAAGTCTTTAAACACTTCTATACATTGTGATTTATTTTTTTTTATCAGTAATTTTATAACAACAAAGGCTTTTTCCAAGTTTAGGAATATGTACACATTCTAAACTATCTTTCGACCCTTTTGGACCAATCCAATCGGCACATTCTTCATTCTTCCTACAACCCCCTTCTCCCCGCTTACATTTTTCGTGCCTGTATTGTATTTTCTTTTCACAATAATCAGACGAGCCAAATACCAAATTATTTGTAGAAATACCCTCTTCTTCATACACACAGACACCATCTTTGCATTTCTGTCCCTTCAGACAATCCTCATCGCTGCAGCAAACCCCGCCGAACTCAAGTTTGCTTGATTTTGTTTCTGTATGGATAAATGTGTATTTTGCATATGCAGTCACTATAAATGTTTTACTCGGAGCACCTTTGAGAAGATTGCTTCCTTGTTTCGGTCTAAACCTGCAGTGAAGTGTTCTTGTGTTTTCTGGCAAACCTTTCCATACAATACGGTTGTTTTGCTGTGTTTTTTCAAATGTACAATCTGTTATATCAAAATTTTCAGAAAACTCTTTCGGAAGATTCAAAGTTATTTCATCAATCTTTACTATC
>QMZY01000075.1 GCA_003663415.1 Candidatus Aenigmatarchaeota archaeon | reverse complement strand
GCCATATTAATCCCTCCTCTTGGTCTTTTGGACCGCATTTAGGTGCTGAGTTAAATTATGTAATAAAGGTTATTTAAACTTTTCTAAACATGAAATATAGATTTTGCTGATTGAAAGATTATGGTAATTAAAAATTCAATTATAGTTCCTGACACAATAAATTGCAAAGCGTCAAGAACAACTGGCAAAGAGCGAAATAATTACGGTCTAAAAAACAGTGTGTCTAATGGATGCGTTAATTAGAACACCCGGAAACATATCTTAAAAAGCATTTAAGTAGGAGGTTTCATAGATAAAAAGTAGAATACCTCTTGTTGTATATTGAAATATGAAACTTGAACAAACCAAATACTCTGAATCGAAATTCAAGGACAGGAGCGAGGTTAATACAGGTTACACGGGGTATATTGGTAACGATTGTTATAGTTCACATAACGACAAAAAAAGAGGGAAGCCCTCAATACAGGATATTGTTTATATTCTCAAAGAAGAGTTCACAGGCAAGCTCACCCCTTTGGAAAACCTGCAATTTAAGAAAATGCGGTTTCTGAATGAGATGTGTGAAAATAGTAGTTTCTTTCTCGGAAATCGCAGGGATTACAAAAAGCACACTTCCCAAGAAAGCAATCACGTGAAATACGGAAGTAAAATCAGAAGCGCCTCAACACCGAAGCTTATGGAAGCAATGGCTCAGATTCTCAACGAAAAACCCCTAGACAAACTAACTTCCCGAGAAGAATATCAATTCAGGATGGCAGGACTTGCAGAAGAACTGGCTGAAGTAAAGGGTTTTGTAATTGGTCAAACTGCAAACAAAGAAAGTTAGATCAAGTTCTGTGATTAAAAAATAGAATAACAGTTGATGCGTTCGAGAAGCAAATGTCTGAAATAATGGAAACCATAACTCTAAACCAGTCGCCTCATTTCACAGTCCTGAAATGATTAAGAATACTTACAGTCAGGGCGATAAATTTAAAAGCTTTTTGCATATAGGTTTATAAATTTAACTACCATTAAATGATTAAGGTGAGTTTTAATGATGAAAACATTGCCGATAGTGTTGAGTTTTGTATTATTTGTTAGTCTTATGAATTTTGTATCTGCTGCTCCTTTTCAGATGAATGTTGTCCCAAACTCTGTTTCCCTTTGTCAGTGTTCATCTATAACACCCGAAAACGTAAAGGTTTCAATAAAAAACCTCTATGAATACCCTGACACATATACATTTACAATGGATGTGCCCGAAGGATGGAGATATCAGATTCAGCTAAATGCCGCTCTTAATCCGGGTGAAGAGAAAGAGCTTGATTTGTTTCTTATAAACATCGATTGTTGTGTTGTACCCGGAACATACACAGCAACGCTTACGGCTGTTTCAGGTCTTACAGGAGAAAGTGTTTCAAAAAATATTCAGATAGAAATTCTAAACTGTTACGATGTTGAACTGAAGACAGAGAAAAAATACCAGAGAATCTGTGAGGAAAGGAAGGAACCTGCTGTTTATAAAGTGGATGTAACAAACAGAGGGAAATTTAAAGAAACATTTGAGCTTTCTTCTGATAAAGAATGGGTTGTTTTTTCGCAGAACCTTGTTACTCTTGATTCAGGTGAAACAAAAACAATAAAAGTGACTGTGCAGCCGCCAGAAAACTTGAGGGGAATGCGCACTGTAAATGTATATGCAAAATCCACATATTCTTATGCCCAGGATTCAGAAACGCTTGCTGTTGATGTTCAAAGCTGTTACAACTTTACTGCCAATCTCCAGCCAAAAAGTCAGTCAATATGCCTTGGGGAATCTGCCGGCTATACGCTTGTGGTAGGCAATCTGGGATCCGAACCTGATACTTATAAAATATACGCACCGAACTGGATAACCCTGAAAGCAAACACCATTTCCTTGGGAGGAAACAGCGCAGGTGAAACAGAGCTTTTAATAACACCGACAGAAGAAGGCAAAAGGAAATTCAATCTGACTGTAATATCCACCAACAATCCTGATTTGTCCGCAACAGTGGAAGGAGAAATAATTACAGAGGATTGCAGCGGTGTTGATATTGCCGCTGAACCAGTAGAAATACACACATGTAAAGAAACGCCAGAAACAGTTGAATTTGTTGTAACAGTTAAAAATACAGGAAAGATTAAGGACACCTTTAAGCTTTATGCAAGCGATGGTATGTTGAATGGAAACAAAACTTTTTTGAAACCCGGAGACTCAAAAGACTTTGTTCTTACTGTTAATACAATGGGCTTGGAAAAGCCAAAAATTATAACAGTGACAGTGTCGGACAAAAAGGTTTCAAAAAATGTTAGCGTCAGGATTGTTCCCGAAACCTGTTATTCTGCTGAAGTAAGCATAGAGCCTGTAAACGAATCTGTGTGCCTTTGTTCAAGCGCAAGCTACAGGGTTACTGTAAAAAATACTGGAAAGAGCAAAGACAATTACACTCTTATGTTTGAAAGCGAGTTCCTGAATCAGACAGTTCCGGAATTTAGTTTGGAAGCAGGGGAGAGCAAAACGCTTACATTTGGCTTTAACATTCCGCTCAGGGCAAAACCAGGGGTTTACCCAGTGAATGTTAAGCTGGTTTCAGAGCATGTATTAAGAGAGGCAAACGCCTCGCTTCTTATAAAAGAAAAGGAAGAGTGTTACGGCGTTGATATTGTTTTGGAAGAAAAGGTTGAGGGCATAACAACAATGGCAGAGAGGAAATATCTTCAGGAATGCGAAGCTGTGACCGTACCTGTAACACTT
The DNA here is from genome assembly GCA_003663415.1 of Candidatus Aenigmatarchaeota archaeon. GTDB lineage: Archaea > Aenigmatarchaeota > Aenigmatarchaeia > QMZP01 > QMZP01 > QMZY01. The sequence goes on along the minus strand of QMZY01000075.1, from coordinate 2,347 downwards.
AAGAATTGGGGTCCGAAAAACGACACATATACGCTTGTCATTGAGGGACCTGAATGGGTTTATATCACACCCAATGTTACAAATATAGAATCCGGAAAAGAGGAGACAGTGTATCTTTACATTTCACCGCCTTTTGATTCAGTAGGAAAATATGCAGTAAACATAACAGCAAGTTCCTTCTATGCAAAAAACACGGCTCAGCTGAAGTTTGAGGTTGTGAAAAATGTTACAGAGGTAAAAGCACAAACTTCCGTTAACGCCAGTGTTTCAAAGAACCAGACTCAAACAAACATTTCTGGCGCTGCACAGGAAAACATAACAGGGCTTATAATTGGAACACAGGGAATTGGATGGAAAGTCTTGGCAGTGATAGTCATAACACTTATAATAATTATAATCCTTGTTGTAAGGTTCATTTTCTTGGTGAAGAAGTAAAAACTTCTTCACCTCCCACCCCTTTTAAACTGTTTTTCAAAAGTCTTTATAATCGCCCTGAAAAAAAGGTAAACAGCAAGCAATATTATTATATATTCTATCACAAGGGTTAAAGAAAATGAAAGCATGGAATCAAGATTCATGTTTTGTGGCGGTTTGAACTCTGCATGCGTAATGCCAATTTGCCTCGGCACATTATAAATGTTTATGTAAAACAAGAGAAAAGCAGACACAACCAGAGAGAGAATAAAAGTTTTTTTTCTCATTTTATCAACCTGTTTGTATTATTTAATTTTTAGCAATAAAAACTTTATTTCATCTTAATCTGCTTATCCTGACCCCTTTGGCAGCATCAGCTGTGTATTTATTAAAAATCAAAAAAATAAATAAATATATGACAGAAAAAATTTCAGTTAAAAAGTTTTTGGTTTTTGGGGTTGCTATTTTTATATTTTGGCTGGTTTTTATGCCTCGTTTGGCTTTTGCTGATTGTTCGGACAGAGACGAGTTTTCTGATTTTGATTTAACCGGTGCCACCTGGATGAACTGGCAAGGGGAAATAAACAATTGTGTAGATAACAGAGTTATTGTGACAAGAGACGATAAAGCCATTACCGGTTTAAGGATATGGATGGACAGAGACGGTCGAAAAGATAAGCATTGGATTGCCCCGATATTTAATACAGTTCGCTTTGATGGAAGAGAAGCAATTGAGAGCAAAGGAGAAGGATATCATTGTTATGATCATTGTCCTGGAGGTCCTGATAATGTTATTGAATTTGAATGCCCTGACGGTGAATTTTTAAAAGGATTTAAATTTGTAAGAGTTAGAGATGGTGATGGTTATAAGCACGGTTTTGCCTTTTCGTATAAGTGCGGAAGATTAGACAGTTCAGGAGGATATTGGCAATGCAAGCCGTATTATATGTATGGGGATGTAAGGAATGGAGATAGTCCTGATATGGCAAAGCATGGATTGGAAGGTTATTGCGTTTCTCACTGGGATGCTTTAAATGGTGGAGGAAAAGATTGGGATGATTCCGGAACCTTTGAAATTGGAGCAAATAAGATTTTTACCGGTGTTGCATGGCTGTATGATTTTTGGCTCAGCGGTGCTTGGTCAGATTTTTTTTCTTTTAATTTCAGGTATAAGGAAGTTGCTCAACCTGTTTTAATTCATTATGGAGGCAGGATTGGCATTCAATTATCTGATGACGGCTGCAGCTCCCAGTTTGGAAGCACTAAATACACTCCCTGGGCTTCCGATGGCGGCGGCTGGTCAGACTGGGCAAGCGACAGTAACAACTATGATCCTGATTGCATAAAACTGAAATTGGAGCCTGAAACCTTTTATTCTCAAGGCAAAGATTTTAGAATATGTGTTCAGTTGAGCGATAACTCCCCCGGAAGTAATCCCGGAACCACTAAATGCACTCCCTGGGCTTCCAATGGCGGTGGCTGGTCAGACTGGGCAAGCGACAGTAATAACTATAATCCTGATTATGTTCGGATACAACTGCAAACCCGAGATTTACCAGATGATAAGTACATAAAGGACTGGCGAATTGGCATTCAATTATCTGATGAGGGTTGCAGCTCCCAATTCGGAAGCACTAAATACACTCCTTGGGCTTCCGATGGCGGCGGCTGGTCATTTTGGACGACCGATGATCACGAAAACGACCCTGATTGCGTTAAAGTTTATTTAGGTGCTCAAGTTGGAACCGTATCTCAAGTAACAATTTCCGGCACTGTCAGAGACAACAACGGCAATCCGTTGTCAGGTGTTAGATTGGATCTTTGTTATGATATGAGTGCAACAACCGATTCGAACGGCTACTGGTCGAAAATTGTAAACAAATGTCAACCTTTCTGTGTCAGAATTGACGAGAACTCTCTTGATTCTGTTGTT
>QMZY01000074.1 GCA_003663415.1 Candidatus Aenigmatarchaeota archaeon | reverse complement strand
TATGAAGGCGCCGGGTTTCTGAATTCCCTGAGGATAGGCATATACTCCTTTTTCTTTAATGTGTATTCTTTCTTTACTGGTTTAGGCAGCTAAGCTTTTTGTGTATAGGCAGGGTGCCTTATATCTTCTGGTTCCATTTCAAGCAAAGCCTTGACTTCTTCCAAGTCTATTTCAACTTCCTTCGATATTCTGGCTCTGTCAATTTTTGAGAGCTTTTGTTCCTCAAGCATGCGGAGATGGTTTTCTATTGCATCCAGCCTTTCCAAAGCCATTTCTCTGATAGGGTTTTTCTTCTTTAAGCTTTTCTCCCTTAACCTGTCCCAGGTTTTTCTGAGCTTTCTAACCTTTCTCTGAAACCCGAAAATTCTGGATAAAAGCATCATTCCTCCCATAAAGCCTCGCAGGCTTTTATATTGCCTAATACTGCTTCCGGATGACCATCTTCAGTGAGTTCGATTTTTATTGCTTTTTTCAGATTTTTGAATGGAAAAAGCTTTGTTTCCTTTAAAAACGCTCCCAGTATCGCAATATTTGGAACAGGTTTTCCCAAAAGCCTTAACGCAGTCCCGGTAGCATCAACAAACCCGGCTTTAGGGAATTTTTCCAGAGGTCTTGGAGAGTTTACCAGAAGCACACCTTCGGATTTTAATCCCTTTGCAACAATTTTTGGGTTTAAACTCGGGTCAAGCACTATAACAGCATCTGGTTCAAAAATATATCCTCTTGTAAGAATTTTTTCTTTATCAAACCTGCAGAAACTTGCCACAGGAGCCCCCCTCCTCTCTGCACCATACACGGCAAAGTCTTGGGTTTGGAAACCAGAAAGAAAAGCAGCCCTCCCCAAAACTCTTGCTGTGGTTTTAACCCCCTGACCTCCCCTGCCATGAATCCTTATCTCGTAAATAAAACCCACCTGATATATAATTGTATAAATGGAGATTTATTTATAGTTTGAATGTTTTTCAAACAACGCTGCAACTCTAAACAGCATAAATCTATGCAGTCCGCCGCCCAACTGGTTCAACCGGCTGATGTCCAAATTATTCATATAATTCCATTCCAAGCATTTAAAGAACCTGAACAATAAAAATATGAGGTGAAAAATGCAGGAAACAATCAAGAATCTGACAAAAGCATTTATTGGCGAGAGCCAGGCAAGAAACCGCTATACTTTTTACGCAAAGGTTGCTCAGAAAGAGGGGTTTGAACAGGTCGCTGAAATCTTTTTAATCACTGCAGAAAACGAAAGAGAGCACGCAAAATGGTTATTCAGATTGATTAACGAACTTAAGAAAAAAACCAACGAGCCACCTGACGAAATTGTGGTTGAGGCATCTGCCCCGACAACACTGGGCAATACAATTGAAAACCTTAAAGCTGCAATTGCAGGCGAAAACTATGAACACACAAAAATGTATCCCGAATTCGCTGAAACAGCTGAAAGAGAAGGCTTTCCTGAGATTGCTGAAAGGCTAAGGGCAATTGCTGTTGCAGAAAAGCACCATGAAGAGAGATACCAGAAACTGTTAAAAGAGCTTGAAGGAAACACTGTGTTTAAAAAAGAGAAAAAGGTTTACTGGGTTTGCAGAAAGTGCGGATATGTTCATGAGGGAGAGGAACCGCCGGAGAAATGCCCGTCATGCAGCCACCCGAAAAACTATTTTGAACTGAAATGTGAAGAGTATTAATGGAAGAGCTTATAAAACTTGTTAAAAACATAAGCAAAAAACCAGAAGTTAAAAGATTGGTTGATTTGCGTATCAGGGAATTTCACTCAAAAAGAACAAAACCAGCGAATGAGATTTTTAAGGAGCTTTGCTTCTGCATTCTCGCAGCAAACTTTAACGCAGAAAGGTCTATAAAGATTCAGAAAAAACTCGGGGACGGTTTTCTGAACATGACAGAAAAACAATTAGCAAAGAAGCTCAAAAACCTTGGTCACAGGTTTCCTAACGCAAGAGCCGGATATATTGTTGAAGCAAGAAAACAAAAAAACCTTATTAAAAAAATACTGAACCAGAAGAATGAGCAGGAAACAAGGGAATGGCTTGTAAAAAATATAAAGGGCCTTGGTTACAAGGAAGCAAGCCACTTCCTACGCAATACAGGATTTGAAAATATTGCAATAATAGATTTTCACATAATTGACCTGCTGACAAAATTCAGGTTAACCAAAAAACCAAAAACCCTTGGAAAGAAAAAATATTTGGAAACAGAAAAAACACTAAAGAAGCTTTCAGAAAAACTAAACATTAGTCTCGCAAGACTGGATTTATATCTCTGGTACATTGAGACAGGAAAAATTTTGAAATAAACCATTTTATTAATAAAAACTAAAAAATTAATATGAAGTTAAAAGCTGTTTTAATGGTTCTGCTTTTTTTCCTGTTGTTGCCCTGCGCAAAAGCGTATGTTTTTTCTGTAAGACTTAATATAAACAATACAGACAACACGGTTTATATTCCCGGTGTTGGCCAAAAACCAGCAAACAATCTTGGAACAAACACGGTTTACACAAACCCTCCGCATTTCTATCTCGCTTCTTTTCTAAACAATGTTCTTACAGGTTTAGCAGCAGGGACAGGGAATTCTCTTGTTGTTAATACAGGCGAAAAGAACCACAGCATAGAGATTACCCAAAACCTGGAAAACAGCGAAATCTTTCTAATTTTTACCAGAGGAAACTGGAAAAACATAGAAAATGTTATAAAAATCATTGAAAGCGGAGAATTTCTTTTGGAAGTTTCCCCAACCTTCGGTTTCGGCTTGGGAACGCTTTACCCAGTAAAACTGATTCTTTTCTATTCTGAATTAAATTTAACAGGCTCTGTAATGTTTGGAAAGGGAAGCCACAAACTAATAATCGAAAACAACGGCTTTGAGAATGAAAAACCAATAATAAACATAAGAAGCGAGTGAATTCAGTTTTTTATATCAAAACCTTAAAAAATGTTTATGGTGCAGTGGACAGAGAAATACAAGCCTGAAAGGGTTTCTGAAATATACGGGCAGGAAAAACACATATCAGAGATTCTTAACTGGATAAATTCCTGGAAGCCCGGAAAAGGCTTGCTCATTTCAGGTCCTCCCGGTGTTGGGAAAACGCTTTGTGTTGAGGTAATAGCAAAAGAAAACTCATTTGAGCTTCTCAGGTTAAACGCTTCAGATGAAAGAAGCTCTGAAAAAATAGAAAAGTTTCTTCTTGACTCTTCCAGAACAGCCTCGCTTTTCGGAAAGGGAAAAATAATCCTTTTGGATGAAATTGACGGCATTTCGCCACAGGACAGAGGAGCAGTAAATTCGATTATAAAAATAATAAAGGTCTCCAATTATCCTGTTATTCTTATTGCCAACAACCCGTGGGTTCAGAAACTAAGAAACCTGAGAGAATATGTAAAAAACATAAAGTTCAGCAAGCTCCGTTCCGCAAGCATTCAGAAAAAACTGAAAGAGATATGCGAAAAGGAAGGAATAAGGGTTGAAGGGAATGTGTTAAAAAACCTTTCCAGATGGTCTCAGGGAGACATGAGGTCTGCAATAAACGATTTGCAAACAATTGCAGAAGGCAAAAAAGAGATAACTGACAGGGACCTGGAAATTCTTGGATACAGGGAAAGGGAAAGCAACATATTTGAGATATTGCCTGTTATTTTCAAGTCAAGAAGCCTTAGCGCATCGAAAAAGGTTATACAGTCCGCTGACAAGGATCCTGATGAGATATTTCTCTGGATAGAAAACAACATACCTTTGGAAATTCCAAAGGAAAAGCTTCCTGAAGTGTTTGATTTGATATCAAAAGCCGATATATTCAGAATGCTTGTTATCAGGCAACAGAACTGGAGATTTAAAGGATACATGACAGACCTTATGTCCGGCGTTTCTGTAATCAAAAGCGAGTCGCACGCGCCTGTAAGAGGCTTTATTCCCTATCAATCACCGCAAAGGATAAGGCAGATGGGAAGAACAAAAGCCAGAAGAGAGGCTGTTAATAATCTTTGCAGAAAAATAGGCAGACTTGTTCACACATCAGCAGGCGTTGCGAGAAGAGAATATCTGCCTTATTTGAGAATATTAACAAAAAAGAAACTGTTAAAACCCTGTGAAGTTTTAACAGAAGACGATATAAAACTTATTCTTGAAACGGGCCCGTAGTTCAGTTGGACAGAATACAGGATTGCGGATCCTGTGACCCGGGTTCAAACCCCGGCGGGCTCATAGAAGCGCTCCTGCAAGAAACGCCAAAAGGCCAAAAAACATTCCTGCCTTGATATTCTTGCTAATTTTCGCAAGGTCCTGTTTTTGCTTATATGTAAACATCTTCCATACGCACCACATAAAAATCAAATCAGCAAATCCCACCACGACCATATAACTGTATCCAAGGATGCCGGTTAAAAAAGGAAGCGGTGAAAAGAGAACGGCAAGCACAAGAGAAAATTCTGAGATGAAAAGGGCATATCTTTTTCTATACTTCAGCTTCACTCCTTTTGGTGTTATTCTGAACCTTTCCGCTATGCTTCCTACCTTTGATGTGATTTTTTTAAGAAAGCTCTGCTTGTCACCTTCTATATCCTCCAAATCCTTTATTATTTCTCTTGAAAAATTGGAAAGACCGGCAAGAAACATCAAAACAAAACCAAGCCTGTAATCACCCATTACAACATTACCAAAAAGAAACGTTGAACCCACAAGATAGCTTATTATAAAGTTTCCAACAAACATTTTGTCCTGAAAATAATATGTATACAGTATCAGCAACAAAGAGTTTATAACTGCTATGCCAAAAGCCATCCAGTTTATAAACGCAGCAAGAACTGTGCCCAAAACAAACAGCAGAATAGAAAATATAAGCGCGGAGCTTCTTTTTATTCTCCCTGACGGTATGGGCCTTTCCGGCCTGTTTATTTTATCAGCTTCAAAGTCTTTATAATCATTTATTGCATTCCCGGCTCCTGCAATAAGGAACACGGCAATGAGGCCAAAATAAAGGGCTTGTTCCAGAAACAAAGACCCGTTCCATCTTATTACAAGAATCTCTCCTATAAACACAGCCAGAACAGCCATAAGGCAGTTAACAGGCCTCATTAACTCCAGATATGAGAGCATAATTTTATTTGTAGGTAATTAACTTAAATAATTACCTTTTCAAT
>QMZY01000073.1 GCA_003663415.1 Candidatus Aenigmatarchaeota archaeon | reverse complement strand
GCCCGTGCCTCTTGGAAGCGATTTTGTGTTTAGTACTGGCGGTCTTTTTGCTGTTCTGTTCACAATTCTGCCTTCTGTATATTTCATTACTCATTTGATAAAGAAAGAAGAGCTTTTGGAAGAAAAATGCATAATTGACCATAAAAATGGTTTCTGGACAAGGCAGGGTAAAGATATTTTGATATTGTTGTTTTATTTTTTCGGTGTTTCAATGAGTTTTGCTTTCTGGGCTTTTTTCCTCCCGGAAAACTTCTTTCAAGTTCAAATAGCAAAAATTCACCAGATTCACGGGCTGACCGGAGCAGTAACAGGACAGGAATGGGCAGCCTTCAACAGCATTCTTTTTAATAATATTCAGGTTTTGCTGTTTTCTTTTGCTTTTTCCTTTATTTTTGGTGCCGGTGCAATATTTATTATTGCATGGAATGCTTCTGTTCTTGGCGTGTTTGTTGGTAATAAGCTTTCCCAATATATATGGCATATACCTTTAGCAACACTTCCGTATCTGCCTCATGCTATACCAGAGATTTCTGGTTATGTCTGCGCTGGTCTTGCCGGTGGTTTGATATCAGCAAGTGTTTTGAGGAAACAGAAATGTGAAGTTTTTAGGGTGATTTTTTTTGATTCGTTTAAATTGTTGGCTATGGGTACGGTTTTTATTTTTCTGGGAGCCGGGATAGAAAGTCTTAACGTTGCTTATCAAACCGTCTGCCTTGTGCTGTTTTACTCATTATTTATGAGCATAATAATTAATGCGATTGCAAGCAAAGCATAAAAAATATAAATTCTCGTTAATTGACGAATGTTTATTTATAAACGTGGCAAGCCATATTATAATATAGGTGAATATAATGTATGACAGAATAGGCGAATGGGCTTTCATCCTAGGCGTTATCATAGCAATTATTGCAGGGCTTGCAGCAGGTTTTCTGGACACGGTATCAGCAGGTTATATTACATTGGTTCTAGTGATTCTCGGATTGATAGTAGGATTCCTTAACATTAGCGACGAAGAATTGCAACCTTTTTTAATCGCAGCAATCGCTTTGCTTGTAGTAGGAACAGCAAGACTTGACACAATTCCTTATGTTGGAACATATCTTTCAGGAATGGTATTGAACATAGCAGCATTTGTAACACCGGCTGCTTTGGTAGTGTCCTTGAAAGCTGTTTATAACATAGCAAAAACATCAGCTTAAAAACAATTCAGTATTTCAGCAATCTTTATTTTTTATTTTTTATTTTTGTTTTTTACAACTTGATAGCTGTGTTAAGATAAAAACACTGGAGTTTAGACTGCTTCTCTACACGCATATCTTCAGGACCCTTCTGTCAATTATAGCAAACACGGGTTAAACTCTCGGAGTTTTGCTTTAATATTTAAAAATTTTTAACAATAGTTTAGCATGGAAAATAAGAATCTCACGCTTAAAGATAAAGTAAGCTATAACATTAACTTTACCTTACGTTTACTGTTTCATTATCCAAGAATAAAAAAAGATATATTAAACGGAGAAATATTTGCCTGCTCTTATCAACTGCATGACGGCAGTTTTGCATATACTGTTGATTTTGAAACTCCACTGAAAGGTATGACCCCTGAAGATTTTAAAAACCATGCACAGTACCTCTGGTCAAAATATTCAAGCATACCGCATTGGTACGAGGTTTGATGAAAGGTAAAATTTTAGTTCTGCAAAACTTTAAACCTTTTAATTATTGGAACTTGACTCTCATTCGCTCTGTTCCAAAAAAAGCAAACACTCCCAAACAAACAACCACGCTCTCTATGCTGTATATACCTGCAAGCGTGTTTTTCTGAAAGGTATACAATAAAAAAGGTATAATCCCGTCAACAAGGGCTTTAAAAAGAACAGAAAAAACCAGATAAAAGTTGTTTCTGGACTTTACAGCATAAAAAACCAGTGAAAAAGCAAATATATGAATAATAATTGTCATAATCCGTTCAATTACAGGAGCAAAAACCACAAGAGAATTCATATTTAATTCAGTGATAAGCGCTTGTCTGTATGCTTCAGGAACTGTTTGTATTAGCGGCGGATACAAAAGAAAAACAAGAATGCTTATAAAAGAAGAAGCTCCAAGGATTATAGCTTCTATGCTCCCAAAACCTATTCCAAAAGCAACTGCTTCTTCAAACCTCTTTTTTATGTTGGTTTTGGATACAAAAAGGTAAGCAAAACCAGACTCTATAAAACCTGTCCTGAGTCCTGTATAGAGTCCAGAAACAATAAGAGCAAGAAAAACAGGGTATGTTTGAAGAAAACCGAAGAGGCCTTTTGTTCCAATGTCTATAATAACTTTGGTCAGGGTGCAAATCACCCAGACAACAGAACCAAACACAAAGTATCTGTATTCAACTTTGCTTTTTCTTCTCCACCAGAAAACCGCAAACAAACCTACAAGCACCATTCCAATCCCAGAAAACAACAACCAGGGGTTTGCCATAAAATTAACTTGGTTAAGAATTATATAAGCTTTTTAAAGAAAAACCTAGCTTTTCTCTATAAGCAGGCAGCCGCCTTTTATTGTTTTGCACGAATAAATGGTGTTTGTTGCAAGTTTGCAGTCCTCTGTTACTGTTCTTATCCACATGTTTGACGGTTTTTCGCAAAACATGTCCCAGCCGCACTTATACAGTTTGCATTCAAAAGAACCTGAAAAATAGCTTAACCACCCTCCAAGACCGACCAGCATGAAAACAAGCATTATAAACATAAACTTTCTGTTGAATATGAGACTTGGTTTTTTTAAGGAAACAAGAAAAGCAATGCCTGCGGTGATTAACATGAGAAGCAAGGAAAAATCTGAAACCAAATCCCTGAAAAACATAATCCAGCCCCACACGGATAATATGCACAGGGCTGGAAAAAACCATATTATAAATTCTCTTAACTCTTTGCTTTTCAGCTTACTGTCAGTTTTATTTCTTCTGGTTTTCCCCATAAAGTTTCACTTCCATTAAAACAGTTTTTTGATTCTGTGTCATAACACGTCACAACCTCAAATGTGTAATTGCCTTTGCCTGTTTCATCTGAGGCTTTCAGCAGGAAAGACCCTTGCCACAGAGCGTTCTCGTTCAGTTTAACAGGATTTCTGTCAATGCTTATCCATTTTTCCAAATAGGTTTTTATTTTTTTCCCGTCAGGCATCAGGCATATATTCACATCACCGCTTGGGCATATGTTACTGCTCACCCTTTTTGGATAAACATTCACAGCAAAAAAATGCTCCTTGGTGTCATTGTTTAAAACAGAGAATTCAACTCTTATGGTGTTGCCTGAATTAAGTTTGTATTCATTTGGCCAGATTCCAAAAACCTTTCCATAGTATCCGATTTTCTTCTGGATTTGCGCATAGCCTTCCTGACCAAAATCATACGTGATTCCTGCGCTGCTGGTCATACATGAACTCAAAAACAGGAAATACAAAAAACCAAACACTAACAAAACCAAAAACAATACTGTGTGTTTTTTCTTCATGCTTTTCTTTTGGTTTTTTGTTTAAAATGTTTTAGCGAAGGTTTTTCTCTTTTTTCACGCTTCACAAAGTCTGTTTATCAGAAAGAAACCGAAACTGTAAGGTTCTTTATTTAAATTGGCACACCAAAATATATAAGAAGCTCATGCAAAAAAGTGTAAATTATGAAAAGGCTTGAAACAAACATCCAAGGATTTACACTTTATAAAGCCGGTCTTCCACAGTTTCCAAGAAATTTTTCAAGGGATAGTATAATATCTGGTATTCTGATGCAAAATCCCAAAATGCTCTCTGACCAGCTCAGTTTTTGTGCAAAACTGCAAGGAAGGGGAAAAAATCCTTCCACAGGAGAGGAACCCGGGAAGATATTTCATGAATATCCCGGTGTTGAAATAAACGGATATTCTACTCTTTTTAATGCATGTGACACCACGGCTATGTTTTTAATAGCTCATGAGGTCTATCAAACCCTTACGGGTGACAAGACTTTGGCAAAAAAACAGGAAAAACATATAGAGAGAGCAGCAATAGAATATATACTTCCCCATATAAAAGATGGTTTGTTTATAGAAGACCCCGGTTTTTCTGGGGCTGAAGAATTCGGGCTGAGTGTAACCTATTGGAAAGATTCAGAGATTACAGGAAGAGAGAATGGAAAACCAAAGCATCCCGTTGTCTACACACTCGCTCATGTTCAGAACGCCAAAGGTTTAAGAAGTGCTGCAAAACTGCTCGGCTCAAGAAGTTTGAAAGAAAAAGCCGAAAAAATGATAGAGCGTCTAAAAGAACTTTATGATGAAGAAAACGGCGGGTTTTATATAGGTATTGATTCGGAAGGACGTATTAAAGCAAAGAGTTCGGATTCCTTGCATGTGCTTTTTTACTTAGAGAAAGAAGAAGTTTCTAAAGAAATGCTGGAAGGTATTGTAGAATCCTCTGTTTCACTAGAAACCTCTGCAGGATATAGAACCCTCGATGCTAAAGCAGCAAAACAGGTAAAGGATAAATACCATGCCGGCACCGTCTGGCCGTTCGAACAGGCAATAATTAATTCAGCAGCCAGAAAACATGGTTTAAAGCGGTTAGAAGAGATTAGTTCAAGGGTTATGAAATATCTGGACACAGACCCAGAATTATTTGTTATAGAGGAAAATCGGGTGAAAAAAGGAGGCTGCGACCCGCAGTTATGGACTATTGGGGCGAAAGAATATTTTAGGAACCAGAACCCTGCGAGTTTATTATAAGTTTAAAATACTATGCATCTGCGGGCTAAAGCCCGCAGAATTCTTGCTTCAACATATTTAATATTGTATATGGTATTTCTTGAATATACTCCTCAGTCCTGGGTTGTCAATCCTGTCTATTTCATCTGGTTCCAGCCTTCCATCATTGTTCCCAAAGTATCTGTCAGTAATTTTCCCAAGCTCGTTCAGGGCGTGTTTAATCTCCCAAAGCGATGCATAGCCGTTGTTGTTGCCAATCCTATCCGCAAGCCTGTAGAGATAGACCTCTGCACATCTCCCGATTCTATAAGCCGACCGCCCTCGAATATTCATTATATCCTCGAATGCCTCGTGTACAGCTTCTGACCTGTTCTGTCCGCCCTGACTCTGTGCGGTCGCCTGATTCGGCATACCGCCAAACAGAGAAGT
>QMZY01000072.1 GCA_003663415.1 Candidatus Aenigmatarchaeota archaeon | reverse complement strand
CTGATTCGGATCCGCTGATGCCGAACATTCCGCTCGGTTCCCTTGTGTCAACAAGGGTGTATCCGCTCGGGCATGTGACTTCAGTGTACTGAACGGAATAGCCTGTGGGGTTGTAGAGGGAGACGCTGCTTTCTACCACCACATATTCATCTGTGCTTGTTGGGATGGTTCCGCTGTCTGCAGACACCACAGATATGTTGATAAGTATGATTAAGAACAAAAACGATCCTACAAAAGATAAACCACGTGATCTGTTCATGAACAACTTTATTTTCATTATTTCTTCCTCTTGTTTTAATTTTATCTTAGGTTTCTTTTAAAGTTTTCGTTTTAAGGCTTTGTGAACTTAAATCTTGAAAATCCGAATTTTCCTATACTCCCATTGTGTGTTCCCCTCTCTCCGCATCAAATTCCCTACAATCCTGCCAAGAATTCCCATCCTTGTTCTTCATGTTCCAGAATACCCAAAATACAACAGGGAACCGTTACATAGGTATGAATAAACCTGAACCGAGAATCGTGCATCCAACTTTATTTTCTTTTTTTATCAGCGCTCTTTCCCATTAAAATTTTCTCCAGAATCTGAATTGTTGGTAAAAGAATTTATATAGGAATAAGAAGCTTCAAACCTTTGGTTTCATTCCAGAGATTTGAGGAACAAAGAAGGAATGCAAAATTGCGGAATTAACTCAGCAGAGCCTTTTACGAGATTACTGCTCTGTCTTTGCAAAACTCTTTGTTAATTGTTTCGTCTGATATAAACTTTTGTCTGAGTTTGCAAAAACCCTTTATAATGCTTCCTTTTGAAACCGCGTCCTTGTTTTTCGGGTCGAAATAAGGGCATTTTTTACATGGAACGTTCATAATTATATATTGTAACAAACAGCTAAAAGCTTTTATTTAGACGTGCTTCAATTAAAGTTATGGGTTATACCTTAATAATAAGCGAAAAACCGACTGCTGCAAAGAGAATAGCGCAGGCTCTTGCAGAGAATGGTGTAAAGGAAATTAAAAACCATGGTGCAAAATATTATAAAATTAAAAGAAACAGAAACGATATAATAGTGGTTCCTGCTGTTGGTCATTTGTTTGTTTTGTCTGAAGCAAAAAAACTCTCTGTCTGGAAATATCCTGTGTTTGACGTTGAATGGAAGCCTGTTTTTTTGAAAAGGTCTAATGTCTGGGCAAAAAAATATTATAAAAACATTGAGGAGCTTTCAAAAAATGCAACAGAGTTTATATCTGCATGCGACTATGATATAGAAGGGTCTACCATAGCGTTTAATATTCTGAGGTTTATTTGCGGTGTTGAAGATGGAAAAAGAATGAAATTCTCAACACTAACAAAACCAGACCTTATAGAAGCGTATGAAAAAGCATCTTCGCATCTTGATTTTCCGCAGATTGAGGCTGGTTTAACAAGACATCAGTTAGACTGGTATTTCGGTATAAATGTTTCTCGTGCCTTGACGCTTTCCCTTCAAAGAGTTGGCGGTTACTGGACATTATCTGCTGGAAGAGTCCAGGGACCAACGCTTGCTATTTTGGAAAAAAGGGAAAGGGAAATAGAATCATTTGTTCCGAAACCTTTCTGGGAAATAGAATTAAAGGGAAACGTGAACGGAGAAACAATAACCGCGCGGCATGAAAAAGGAAAATTTTGGGAAAAGGAAATTGTGGAAAAAATATTGGAAAAATGCAAGGGCAGAAACGGGGTTGTTGAAACAGTGGAAAGAAAAAGAGTGAAGCAAAACCCGCCTTTTCCTTTTGATTTAACAAGCCTTCAAAGAGAAGCTTACGCTCTTTTTAAGTTTTCACCAAGGATGACTTTAGACATAGCACAAACGCTCTATGAAAAGGCATTGATTTCGTATCCAAGAACATCAAGCCAGAAACTTCCAGCAAAAACAGGGTATAAAAATATTTTGAAAAAATTATCAGAACAAAAGGAATATGAAAGTTTTTGTAAAGGTTTGCTCGGAAAACCTGGATTAAAACCGAATGAAGGAAAGAAAACAGACCCTGCGCACCCTTCCATATTTCCAACCGGCCTTAAACCAAAGGATTTGAATGCTTACCAAAGAAAACTTTATGATTTGATTGCAAGAAGATTTCTTTCTGTGTTTGCTCAACCAGCAATAAGAGAGCAAATGAAGATCGTGGTGTCTGTTGAAGGTGAAAGGTTTGTGACAACGGGCGCAAGGACATTGGAAGAAAACTGGATGAAAATCTATAAGCCGTACATTAAGGTTAAAGAACAGATTCTGCCTGATGCAAAGAAAGGTGAAACTGTTACGGTAAAGTCTTTGAAAAGACTGGATAAAGAAACCCAGCCGCCAAAAAGATACACACAGGCCAGTATTTTGAAAGAGATGGAATCCCTTGGTCTTGGAACAAAAGCCACAAGAGCTCAGATTCTGCAGACTCTGTACGATAGAGAATACATAAAGGAAGACTCTATCAAGGTTACAGAGTTAGGAACTGCTGTGATAAATGCGTTAAAAAAATATTGTCCTGAGATTATATCGGTTGAGCTTACGAGAAAATTTGAGGAAGAAATGGAAGCCATTCAGGAAGGGAAGAAAAGGGGCGAGGAAATCCTTAAAGAAGCTGAAGAAAAACTAAGAAATATTCTTTCCGAGTTTAAAAGGAACGAAGAGGGTATAGGAAACGATATCTTGAGTGCCGTGAAAAGGTTTGAAGAACAGGAAACTACAATAGGAAACTGCAAATGCGGAGGCAAGCTCAAAATAATTTATTCCAGAAAAACGCACAAAAGATTTGTTGGGTGCACAAATTATCCTAAATGCAATGTTTCATTTCCTTTGCCTCAGAAAGGCAAAATAGAGATTTTAGAAAAGAAATGCGAAAAGTGCGGGTTGTTTCTAATTTCTATAAAAGGAAGGAACAAAAAGTGGGTGCTTTGTCCAAAATGCGGGTTTGAAAAGAGCCTGTCTGACAAAATGAAACGCTAAGGAATTCCACATCTCTCTTTTCGCAATCAATGAAAAAATTTAAGCAAGATAAATATATTATTTATTAGAATTGTTTTGATTGCGTATGAAAGCTAAGAGGGACATAAAATGAGGGTTTTAATGTTTGGTTGGGAGTTTCCGCCTTTCAGTTCTGGTGGTCTTGGGACACATTGCTATGAACTAACCAAGGTTCTGAGCGGGAAAGGTGTTAACATAACCTTTGTTATGCCAAACACGGGCAATGATATTAAACATAATTTCATAAGAATATTGAAAGCAAGCAAAAAAAAGATTGTTCAGATTGCAGCAAAACTCGCACCTTACATAACCTCTCTCGAAACAAGGGTTTTGCCTGAAAAAGGAGACTCCAAAGCTGTTTATGGAATGGATTTTTTTCAGCAGGTGGAAAGATATACAAAACTTGCCGTGGAAGCTGTGAGGGAAGAAGAATGTGATGTGATTCATTGCCATGACTGGATGACATTTCTTGCCGGAATCAGGGCAAGCAGGGAAAAAAACAAACCATTAATCGTGACTTTGCATTCAACAGAATTTGACAGAACGGGCAGCTTGTCGCCAAACCCGTCTGTTACATATATAGAATGGTTGGGATTAACCCAGGCAGACAAGGTAATTACTGTAAGCAATTATATGAAAAATCAAATAATGGAGAGATACGGAATTGATGGAGAGAAGATAAAAGTTATTTACAATGGAATAAATGCAAACAACTGTAGTGGTGAAAAAATAAATTTTGGTACAAATGAAAAAATTGTTCTGTTTCTTGGAAGGTTAACTGTTCAAAAAGGTCCTGATTATTTTATTCACGCGGCAAAGAAGGTTTTGGAAAAGGAAAAGAATGTGAGGTTTGTTGTGGTTGGTGACGGGTATATGTTGCCTCAGCTTATTAACCAGAGCATAGAATTGGGGATAGGGAACAAGATTCATTTTACAGGATATGCGGAAAGCGTGGATGAGTTTTACAGAATGGCTGATGTTTATGTAATGCCTTCTGTTTCAGAGCCTTTTGGTATTGTTGCACTTGAAGCCCTTGCAAGGGAAACACCTGTAATAATATCAAAACAGTCAGGTGTTTCTGAAGTGCTAAATCACTGTTTAAAGGTTGATTTTTGGGATGTGAATGAACTTGCAAACAAGATTATAGGCGCATTAAAATATGCCCCTTTAAGAACCGAAATGGTTAAGAATGGAAAAAAAGAGATTGGATTTCTTAG
Organism: Candidatus Aenigmatarchaeota archaeon; assembly: GCA_003663415.1. Lineage (GTDB taxonomy): Archaea > Aenigmatarchaeota > Aenigmatarchaeia > QMZP01 > QMZP01 > QMZY01. The sequence goes on along the minus strand of QMZY01000072.1, from coordinate 980 downwards.
CTGGGAAAGAGTCGCTGAAGAAACTATGGATGAATACCTAAAACTAATAAACCAGTAAATAAATACTGATAAATATGACATCTGTATGTATTTATTTTCAGGTTCATCAGCCATTAAGACTAAGAAAATACAGTGTTTTTGATATCGGGAAAAATCATAATTATTTTGATTCAGAAAGGAACAGATTTTATCTGGAAAGGATTGTTAGAAAATGCTACCTTCCGGCAAACAGGAAAATTCTTGAATTAATTGAAAAAACAAACGGATATTTTAAAGTTTCTTTTAGCATAACAGGAATTCTTTTGGAGCAGCTTGAAGAACATTTCCCTGAGGTAATAGAGTCTTTTCAAAAATTGGTTGATACAGGGTGTGTTGAATTGTTTAACGAAACATACTATCACAGCTTGGCGTATCTTATTTCTGAAAAGGAATTTATCGAACAGGTAAAGCTTCATGCAAAAAAAATAAAGGAGGTGTTCGGAGTAAGAGCAAATATTTTCAGAAACACCGAAGCAATGTTTAGTAATGATGTCGCTAAGCTTGCAGAAAAAATGGGATATAAAGGAATTATAGCAGAAGGTTTAGACCATATTTTGGAATGGAGAAGTCCTAATTTCCTTTATTTGCCAAAAGGTTCAAATATACCTGTTTTTCTCAGAAACTACAGGCTAAGCGATGATATTGCTTTTAGATTTTCATGCAGAGAGTGGGACGGTTTTCCATTGACTGCAGATAAATTTTCTGCATGGTTGGGTTCAAGCCACGGAGATGTAATAAATCTTTTTATGGATTATGAAACATTCGGTGAACACCAGTGGAAAGAAACAGGCATATTTAACTTTCTTCATCACTTACCGTTTGAGGTTATGAAATATGAGCATCTAGAATTTAAAACACCCAGCGAGATTCTTAGAGAAAAAAGGCCTGTTGGAGTTTATGATGTTCCTTATTTAAGTTCCTGGGCAGACGTCCACAGGGAT
>QMZY01000071.1 GCA_003663415.1 Candidatus Aenigmatarchaeota archaeon | reverse complement strand
CTACTACTGTGCCGTATCGGTTTCCGTAAGTAAGGGCGGAAGCTGGCCCACCCACGATATAATTGCTGGCTATCCCCGATGGAAGGATGCCATTAACCTAACGCCGTCTTCCTATGATCCCAACTCACTCAGCATCTTCAACATAACTTGGTGGGACGAGTCGCCTTACGAGATAGTGGAAGTCAGGTTTGAGAGTAATTACTCTGGCACGCCCACCAACTACACCATGAATCTGGCTCATCAATACACGAGCGACAGCACCACCTACAACGTTTACAATTATAACTCGACCCTACCTGCCGGCACATTCTACTGGAAGTCCTACGCCAAGTCCTCTGATGAATTTTGGGCTTCGAGCGATAGCTTCAGCTTCAGTATAGCGAAGGCAACACCCGCCTTGAATCTGCTCATAGACGGCACGGCAGGTAATAAGTACGTTACCCATCCCACCGAAACCAACACGACGGCTTACGAGAACAACACGGGAGATAGCGATGTTACCTATTGCCTGTATAGAAACGGCACGCTGATAGGCTGCGGCTCTGAGGTCGAGGATATAGCCACACTATCCATCGGCACCTACACCTACACTTACAACTCGACCGAGGGTCAGAACTACACCTCAGCTTCCGTTTCCAGAACCCTAGGGGTGTTCGGTCTAGAGCCGGTGGTGCTTAACCTGTCCGCCGCCATGTCTACTGGAATTCTATGGTGGAAGATAACCCCAATAGTGAAGACCGAGGGAGAATATTATCAAATCAAGTGTAGCGAATGGGGAGATGACACTACTAGATGCTACACCGAGTGCCCATCGTGCTACGCCGAGATTGGGCAGAAAGTTAGGTGGAGGAAGAGCGTTGTTCTCTACAATCCCACTTCAACCACCTACGGGCAAGTTTTGGTCAGCGCTTCCATACCCACGAGCACGGTGTCGGAAGCCGATGTGGTGATAGTAAATCCGGAAGGTAATGCCGTGGAACCCTCGGAGGTTGATCTTAGTGCCGGCGAGGTTAAGTGGCTGGTACCTAGCATAGCTGGTACGGAAACCCAAACGTGGACGATTTACTTCAACACCACGCCCCCCATGCTAGAAAAGGCCAACACAACCGAGGAAACGGTGTGGTACCTCTACATGAACGTAACCGGACCGAGCGATCTGACTTACGAGAAGGTTTGGACCTACACCCCGACCTTCGAGCCCCTCACACTGCAGAAGCTTTACGATTACGGGACGGAGAGCTACGTAACCACCGATACTACTTGGGGACCGCCCCAGCCGGGAGATGAGGACAGCGACGGCTACTACGACTTCTACAAGTGGATTACCCCCTCGGTTACGGGCAGGCGTAGCCTCAGGCTGGAAGGTGTCAAAGCCGAGGTGAGGTGCAACGTGACAAGCAAGATTATAGAGAACGAGCCCGTGGCTCCTAATGAGAACGTTCGATGGAAGTGGACAGTGGAGTGCAGGAACGATGCAAACATAGGACTTAACTACGAGTGGGTGTTGAGGCTACCGTTGGAATCGCAGTACGTTAAGGTTGATGGAACGCCCGTAGAGGTGGGATTCTACACCATACCACCCGCAGGTCCCTACATAACGCTCAGCGGTTATCTGGCCGGCAACTCCACGGTTAATAGAACGGTAACCTTCATAACGCCCCCAGTCACGGTAGAGGTGTCTCCGCCTAGATTTCCAGATAGATTCTGGGTGGGGAAGAATGCGAGCATAGCTGTGGAGATTTCCGCAAGGAACTGGGCCTCCGAAGCGGTCAACCAGACCAGAGTCAAAGTCAATATAGTCTACGGAACTGATGTCAAGCTCTACAAGGACGGTGAGCTGGTGAACGAAACCGACGAGGTCTGGGGCTACTACACCTTCTACATCTACAACATGTCCGGCTACGATACCAGAAACTACGTTCTAACCTACAAGACGCCGGTGGCTGACTCGGAAATTGGCAGGTACTCAAGGGCGGTGATAAATAATACACAATATCTGGTCTATCCTGTTCATACTTGGAGCCTTGCACCCTTTCCGCTGGACCCACTCTACCAGCGTTTCAAGCACGAGGAACCATTTACCTGCGATGACGTTGCATTCGTGTGGGGCGATCTCACTAAGGAAACCTACACCAACCCGCTTACCGCCAGCTACTACACCGAGCTTGACTTCGAGTGCGAGGGTAATGAAACGGTGGTGGAGCTGTTGCCACTATCGGTCGGTGAGGAGGAGTACTTCGCCATATTCGTGGTGGAAGAGAGACCTATGGTACCGATTTTGAATAAAATTGTGTTCGACTTTTTTGAAAAATTGGTGAGTGTAGTAAAATCGATTATAGAGGCGTTCATCGGTTTGTTTTCGCCGTTGATGGGTGGTTGAGGTGAAATTCGTCCTACCCCTACTCGTGCTGATAATATACACGCTGGTGGTTAATTTTCTGTCTCTACCGTCTGTGCAGACGGTATCTTATCTAAAAGAAAAGCACGAGGGCAACGGAAATATTAGAGTAGCGATAGGAGAAACGCTTACGGTAGAGGTTAAGAGGCACAGGGATATATTTTTCTTACCCAACTGGATTTATTTATATTTGCCGGACGGTTATACGTGGGTGTGGAAGGAGGTAAATATAACGGTAATTAATTATGCAGTAATAGTTATATTTATTTTGAGTGAAATAATATTGTTGAGGTGGTGAGAACGGACGTCGCAACGAAACTTATGCTTAGCATAGCATCCGGAGTAGCTATGGCTCTGTATTTCACACTTTTCTACTCGTACCTACCCTTCGAGATACCTCAAAATTACATGCTTGCCCTCGAACTGTTCATCGTCAGCCTTCCGTTTTACTTTTTCCTCGTGAATACGGAGGACGGCTTGCTCGGTGTTGCGGGCGGTTTTGTGTACACTTTTTCGAGGACATTGTTTTCCAACATTCTTGGAGAATATTCTCTCTTCTGCATCTTCGACGCCTTTATATTTTCGATAGCCTTCGGAATATATACAACAGCTATGGCGTTTCAAAAGGAAAACGCGATGAAGGAGGCTAAGCTGAGTATGGTGGGCTCCGTGTCGGTAATACTTGCGTTTTTCGTAGCATTGTTCATGCTCATAGTTTATAATACGTATTTTGTTAATAAATATATGTGCGTTGATTTGCTGAGGTGGTTTGAATTTTGTTAAGAACAGAAATTGCTGGAATTTTAGCAGCATTTTTAATTAGTTTAGGTATAGTTACTTTTTTTACAGTAATAGACAATCCTTGCACCATCGTTGGAAATAAAGTAATTACAAAAGATGGGATAATAGAGCTTGATGTTAATTTTACTAAAATACATAAATGCAAGATAGTTAGGTTCGTGCCTGAAAGGAACGATACGTGCACAAGGTTGAAACTCGAAACAGAGAGGGAGCCGAGCTACGTTATAGACGAGAAGGGAAATTTTGTGAAATTCAGCTACGAAAACACGACTTTAAGATTTTATCCCATGAACCTAACTAAAGATGTTGAAAAGAAGTTTATCTTAGTATTCGGAGAAGATAATTTAACTGTAGCGTTTATAGGTAAATTGGGTAGATGTGAATATCAAACCTTGATACTAGGTGGCGGTTAATGTGACCTCCCTATCACAAGGCTTTCACAGTATAAGTTGAGGTGGTTGGTTTGAGAGGTTTACTGGTCATAACATTGATTGGTTTACTGCTGGTAGTTGCTATAGCCTCGGGTCTGTGCCCCTGTAGCCTCGATCCCAAGGGAAGCGAGAGCATATCAGTTAATGCCAGCCTGCATGCAGAGCCTCTTAAAACCACTACTTCAACCACCACGACAACGATTCCGAAGCCTAACCTAGGACCGGGACACAAAAGCAAGACCAAGTTGGAGCTCGTGAGAAACGAGGTTTCGCTGACGCATGCATGTTCCTACTATGAGATAAGCTATCCTGCTGGGGCTCTTGGAAAGTTCGCACTGATTAGGGATTTGGCGACTCTGAAGATTAGCAAGGCTAAGGAAGTCCACGGAAAACTGAAGGACGTGACTGTTGAAATCAAGGTTAGAGAGCCTTATCAAGTCGAGGTTCCTATCTATGGGAACTGCACGGGCTACGTTTCGCTTGCCAACCTGACCAACTCTACCGTTAAGCGATGCGAAGACCTCAATCTAACCACCTATAATGAAACACACTGTGTTTATAACTACACATGCGTGGTTGGTTACAGAAATGAGACTAGGTATGGCTGGGTTTGGAAGCCGTTGCGTTGGCATGACTTTCGGGGAATGGCTAAGCGAGTTTACCGAGCTCCTAGAATGGTTAAGGATTTGCTGGATTTCGACAGGGCTGGAGATTTGCTTTGGGATAGCTTCGAGCGGGAGAGGAAGGTCGAGATTAGGGTTTGCGGAAATTACCAGCCAGAATGGGTAGATGGTGCTTGGAGGGTTGCGATAGACCATGTTCCATTTTTTAAAGATAGGGAATTTTGGAAGTTCACTTGGTGGAATGCAAGCTGGAGTTACAGAAGACCTATTACGATTACTGAGCAGTCTGGGAATACTTTAACTGATTATCAAATTTTGATTGAAAATCCTATTTACAATGAGACTGGATTAGTTGGTAGTTGGCATTTTAATGAAGGGAGTGGAACCTTAGCAAAAGATAGCTCTGGTTATAGAAATGATGGAACTTTGGTTAATGGTCCTCAATGGGTAGATGGAAAATTCGGGAAGGCTTTGCAATTTGATGGAGTGAATGATTACGTGGAAGTACCTTATGACCCGAGTTTGCATGGATTTAGTGCCTTTTCGATGGGAGCTTGGATTTATGTTAACAGCTATCAAGATGACTATGCGATAATTCTGAATACTGAGACTGAATACGAGTTTGGTATAGCTCCTGACGGAACGTTGCAATGGGCTATTCACAATACTAATCCTGGTTGGACTTGGATTAATACAGGGTACGTAGTTCCTCTCCAACAATGGATTCATATAATGATAACGTATGATGGCTCAACGATTCGTACCTACGTCAATGGTGACGAGGTTCATAGTCGAACTGGAAGCGGCTCTATAGCTGACGATGGAAATCCTGTTATTATCGGCTGGCGTGGGGACAAAGGCAATTCCCCCTTCAATGGTGCCATAGACGAAGTTAGGATTTACAACAGAGCATTAACCCAAGAGGAAATTAAAGATTTATATGATGCAAAAGCAAGATTAGATTACGAAGACATAAGG
>QMZY01000070.1 GCA_003663415.1 Candidatus Aenigmatarchaeota archaeon | reverse complement strand
AGAATCATCGTCGGTTTTACCACTGCCGGAAACATCTATATCAATAGTCTCTTGGGTAGTATCAGTTATAGAAAAGGTAGCACTGCCATTATCAGCCGAATCAAAAGTGTAGGTGGCAGTGTCTGAACTTGCTCCACCGTCAGTAAAAGTGCCTGAACCTGAAACTAAAGACCAGGAAATCGTGGTGGCTGTGCCGTTAGTATCCAGAGTGATTTGGCCGGTGTAGTCATCTTTCAGGTTATCATAAGCATCGTAAGCAGCAACACTAACTGTCTCAGCTACTCCGGCAACTGCACTCCCGTCATGAGAGACAACAAAATGGTCTAAACCAGCTGGAGAAATTACCATATTGGCCTCAGTATCATCATCATAAATAGACCCATCATAACAGTCTATATCCACGGTCTCTTTTTTAGTGTCAGTAAAACTAAAACTAGCCTGGCCGTTATCGTTAATATTAAAAGTATAGATGGCTGTATCCGAACCTCCTCCCCCGTCAGAAAAAATACCTCGGCCTGACTGAAGAGACCAAGATATAGAATCAGGGTCTCCATTTGTATCCAGAGTAATTGTACCTACATAGTCAGTTTTAGTCTGGCCCTGGGTATCAATTGCTGTTATAGTAATCGTCTCAGCTACTCCGGCAGTGGCGGAATTATCGTGAGTTATTACAAAGTGGTCTAAGGCGTAAGAAGAAATAACCAAATTACCTTCAGTATCATCATCATTATAAGTAGCGTCAGTAACTTCTATATCTAATGTGTCGGCAGCAGTATCAGTAACTTGAACTACAACCTCTCCGTGGTCAGCCGAATCAAAAGTGTAGGTGGCAGTGTCTGAACTTGCTCCACCGTCAGTAAAAGTGCCTGAGCCACTCTTAAGGCTCCAACTTACCTCTCCAGACTCGCCTAAAGTAGAAAGGGTAATAGTTCCAGTATAATCGGTTACAGTATTTCCTCCCTGGGTTTTGGCAGTTATAGTTACATCCTCAGCCACGTTTATTAAGCCTTGGCCGTCGTGGGTAATCTTAAAATGGTGGATTGCTGTGTCAATGGTAAAAGTATCATCGGTGTCAGCATCCATTGTATTGCCGGCTATATCTTTTGCTCCCGAAACTGTAATTGTTGCTGTTCCGTCCCCAGTAGAAGAAGTAATAGCATTATCATTATAGACAGTGTAAGTATCGTTAGTATAAGTAGTAGTGGACCAGCTTCCGTTAGTAGAGACTGACTGAGAACCAGTAGGACCAGCCGGGTCATAACTTACCGTGGGGCTAGTGCTTGTATCCATAGACTCTGAAAAAGTAAGGGTAAATTGCAAGTTACCAGCAGCAATGGCTCCTGTAGGGTTAGGACTTACTTGGATAGTAACTGTAGGCTTTTGATTATCGTAGATAAAAGTAAATAAAGTAAGAGGACTGCTATAGTTACCAGTGTTATCAAAAGTCCTCACTCTCAGGTAATAAGTGGCGTTGCCCGTAGGAGTAGTTACATCATAACTGGCGTTTGACTGTTCCTGGGTTGTGCCGGGTTCACCATTAGGGTCAGTGCCCCAATAAACCGAATAGCCGGAAACTCCGGAAGTAGCATCAGTTGCTCCTGACCATTCAAAGTAAGGGGTATCATCGGAATTCTGAGGAGTATTATCCGAGATAGGAGTAGTCTTGCTGGAAGAATCCCAGCAGGAAGCAGGAGCTGAAGGGTTAGAAGGAGCGGTGGCATCATATTTAAAAGTAAAAACTGTCTGAGCTGAACTGTAATTTCCAGCTACATCAAAGGTTCTTAACCGCAGGTAGAAAACACCCTCGCCAGCTGAAGAGACCTCACCGTAACTAACCGAACTTTGTTCCTGGGTTGTGCCGGGTTCACCATTAGGGTCAGTGCCCCAATAAACCGAATAGCCGGAAACTCCGGAAGTAGCATCAGTTGCTCCTGACCATTCAAAGTAAGGGGTATCATCAGAATTCTGCCAGGTATCGTCATTTATAGAATTGACCTTTAAGGAAGTCTGCCAGGCTGAAGCCGAAGCAGGGTTAGAAGGAGCAGTAGCATCATATTTAAAGGTAAATAAAGTTACTGGTTCTGAATAATTTCCCCAATTATCAAAGGTTCTTACTCGCAAATAATATATCCCTTCTGAAGACACAGTCCCAGCATCATAAAAAGTTTCCGTCTGCTCCTGGGTTGTGCCGGGTTCACCGTTAGAGTCAGTGCCCCAGTATACTGAATAACCAGAAACTCCTGTCTTATCATCTGAAGCTCCGCTCCATTCAAAATAAGCGCTATTATAACTGTTCTGCCAGACTCCGTCAGTTAAAGAATTAGCTTTGGCTGATGTGTCCCAGCCTGAACAGGCTGTGGGGTTATTAGGAGGAGTAGTATCAAACAAGCTGTCAATATTTACGCCTTGAAGCCCTACTCGGTTAGCCTGAAACTGACAATCAGCATTAGTGCCAGTGCTCTCATCGGTATTAACCACATCTATATAGTCTCCGCTGGATAAATTATGGGCGATTATTCCTAAGGCATTCCCTGAAGATAAGGCTCCATTTCTTCCCCGGTTATATTTTCCGCTGGAGCCATAACTGAATTTTGAACCGTTCTTTCTCCACTGCCAGTGAGGATAAAGCCTTACATTGGCTGAAGAACTGGAATAAGCATAAAAACTGGACAAAAACAGGTAATCTCCTGCCTGCTGGACTGTTATCCTTTCCGAATTAGTACTGGTAGAGTGGGAAAAACTATTAGTATCTTTTTCCTGTTCGCTATTCCAGGTGATAGGGTCGTCTGTTCCATCGACGGCCTGATTAACCGTCTTAGTAAGCCTTATGTAATCTGCGTAATCAGGAAGCTTTACAATGGTTATCCCGCAATTACCTCCGATAGTGGTGATGGTTGCACCAGCTTCTCTCCTACACTCAACATTTAAAACCTGATTGGCTGAAGAAGTCTCAATTATCCCTGCGTATACTACATTGTGGTCATTAGTTGAATTTAAACCTCTTAAGTAGGCAGTAGTTCTTGTCCCGGGAATCTCTGAACCGTCTAAAGTAAGCCTCATCTCAGCGTTAGTCCGGTTAGTACTGGAAGTCTGCATGTGAATGTTTACTGTAACTAAGTAATGCCCGGCTGTCTTTAAAGTAATATTAGCCGTATCTCCGGAATGGCTAAAGCTGTCTGTATCTAACTCCTCGTTGGTATCCCAGCTAAAGGCAGTCCAACTGCTACTGGTGAAAGTCTGGCCTCCTCCTGTTTCTTTTATTCGGGCATAATCCCAAGAATCAGGAAGTTTAATCAGCATAAGGCCAGACTCATTTGCTCTTCTTCTTACAGTAGCACTATTGTCGTCGGTGCGCTGAGCTTGGACCTTTAAGTCTGCGCCAGCTGAAGCGTAGATTACTGCTACCCCAAAGGGCCAAGTTTCGTCAGTGCCTCCTGACCTTCTTATATAACCGGAAGCCCTTCCGTAGGAAAGATTAGTCCCGGAAAGATTAAGCCAAGTCTGTATCTCTGAACGGTAAGTCCCCCCAGAACTCTCTAAAGCCACGTTATACAAAACTAAGTAATGCCCGCCTGAAGACAAATCAACACTAATTTTACTTCCGTCAAGGCTAAATTCACTGTCTTGGGTAACTGTAGTATCCCAGCTTAAATCAGTGACAGTAGTAGTGATGTCTTCTAAACCCGTTGCTTCCCGGTATATTGCCTTATCTCCATCAGCTGCCCAAGCTAAATAACTCCCAGCCATTGCCAAAAGCAGCAATACCGCCTTCACCAGAGAATATTTTAATTGGGAATTATTTTGTTTCATTATAAACTACTTTTTTCATTCTTATTTGGGTGTCTTTTACTCCTTCCTCCCGTTACACCCCATTAGTAGGTCCTGCAATTATCAGGCCAAAATAAATAAATTTTCCCTAAACTCAAGTAATTTCTAATAAACCCGTAAAATATTAAGTTTTTTCTCTCGAATCTCTGGTCTTCCTTAAAGATTGTGCTTTCTTACCCCTCAATTGTGCGTATTTTTAGCCTCACTGCGACATTCTTACCGCCCCACAACCAAACATTTGAAGTCAGACTTATTTTGTTCGGTTAAGAAAGGATTCAATCTAAGAGCTGTGCATAATCTGGTAAAAGGTAGTCCTTCCTATAGAAAGAAGTCCCAATATTTCTTTCACAGCATATCCATTAGCTAATAACTGTTCCACCAAATACTTCCTTGCTCTTCTATCTAAATTTTTCTTTTTCTTCATCAACTTAAAATCTTCAATCAACTTATCCAAATCTTCTTCTTCCCCTTCTCTCTTACCTGTAATCTTCTTCTCAATTCTTACTACTTCTCTTATAAACTTTTTTACAGAAGAATTATCCAATAATTTATCTACTTTTATCTTTGCACTTTCCTCTAAAATTTCAGAATATTTCTCCTTTGCTTTATCTAACTGAGGGTCTAAAAAAGACAAGATTTCTTCAAAATTTACAAATGTCTTCTTAGAAAATCCTGTATATAAATTTAGAGAACCCCATCTATAATCTTCCGGAACTCTGCATAAACCAGCTTTATAAGGATTAAGATGAATATATACAGAAATAGCTAGAAGGTAATTCTCATCGTTACATAAACTCGCCCTAAACCTTCCACAAAAAACATGGCCTTTACGTTTATATTTTATATTGAAATAGTCTGCGTATCTCTCAAAAAGATTTTTCATAGCCTCAGATAGATTAGCTTCTTTTATTCTTAAGCATAAATGGAGGTGGTTGGGAAGCAAAGAAAAACAAAATAAATCAAGGTTGAACTTCTTAATAGTTTCCTTAAGTATTTTCAAAAAATACAAATAATCTGCCTCCTCAACAAAGAGAATCTCTTTTCCTGGAGCTCTCTGAGTAATGTGATAAATTGCTCCTTCAAAAATTATCCTTTTATTTATTGTTAAGTATCCTTTTATCTTTCCTTCGCCAATCTTATCCAGAATATCCATACTCTTATTTTACCACAAACTTCCTCTACAACCGAACATTTTAAGTCTGACTTATTTTGTTCGGTTAAGGACGGAAGTTGAGAGGGTTAATTTTGTAAAGTTTGAGTTTGCGTTGAAGGTTTCGGCGGTCTAAGTTTATCTCTTTAGCAGTCTTACTCACATTTCCTTTATTTCTCTTAAGGGCTTCTATTAAGAATCTCTTCTCAAAAGCCTCAACTGCTAATCGGCGGGCTTTGCGAAAGTCAAGGCTACGGACAGATAAATCTCTTTCCTCAGCAGTCTTTACTTCTCTTAACTCCCCAGGTAAATCTT
>QMZY01000069.1 GCA_003663415.1 Candidatus Aenigmatarchaeota archaeon | reverse complement strand
TAATCTCTGCTTCGTTCAGAAGAAGCATATCAACCATTCCAATTGCTTTTAAAACTTTGCTCCTCTTCTTTTCTATCCAATAGTTCATGCTGTCCAGAACAGAAAACTTTGGGTTCTTCATTCCCTCAAGCATCTCTATCTGTATTTCCGGATCAATGTTTCCAAGAAAAACATACTTTGCATCTCTATAGTCTTCTGGTATATCCAACCCAAAATCCTCAAAAACTTCCGCCTCTAACTTTACAGTGTGGGCTTCATTCATATCATACTCATAGTATGCATGCCATCTTAAAGTTTTTTTCTCAGAAAACCTCACACCCTTTAAACACACACCTTTTTTCTCAAGAAGGTTCAGGCATGTTTTCGGAAAATCCCTGCCAACAACAGAAATCAGGCCGGGTTTTGTAAAAAACGACGCGCCCAGTGAAAAATAAACACCAGACCCGCCTATTGTTTCTTTAACCTCACCAAAAGGTGTTTTTACAGTATCCAAAGCTACAGACCCAAGATTAACAAGGTTTACCATACTTATTACTTTACTGATTTCGTAATTTTATGCAAAAAAGACTGGCCTTTCGGCGTTATGAATCTGCCTTTCCTGTTTTCTGTTTTTATAAATCCTGATTTCTCTAAGGCTTGAAGAACTTTTCTAATAACAGAGCCAGAACCCCTGTATTTATGCTCTGGTTGATGGCCTCTGTTTTTTCTGCCACCATACTCTTTCCTTAATCTGGCAACGCCTATTCCTGGATTAAGATATACCTTCCTAAGAACAGCAGCAGCTCTTATAAACCACCAGTTTTCCTGTTGCGGCGGCCTTTCTTTATGAACGCCGGTTTTCACATATTTAACCCATTCCGGCGGCTGCATTTCCTTTATTTTTTCAAGCTCCTTTGCTGTTGCCATAATAACCTTTTCCGGATTCGCTTCAGAGACAGATACCATGTTTTCACTGTGGGATATATATGTAAATATATTTATATAATTTACTCCTTTATTTGATTAAGAGGTAAAATTATGGCAAGAAACAAACCGCTTGGAAAAAAACTCAGACTGGCAGCAATAGGCAAAAAAAGGTCTGCTCCCAGATGGGCAGACATAAAAAAATTCGGCCTTAAAAGAGCAAGAACAAGAAGAATAATTACAAGGGTCAAGCACTGGAGAAGAAACAGACTAAAGGTGTAAACATGGCAGAAGAGAAAATATTGACTGTTCCATTAAGAAGAGACTTTATAAATGTTTCAAAAAACAGAAGAGCCAATAAGGCTGTAGACAGCTTAAGGACTTTTCTATCGGTTCATAATAAAGTCAGCAAGGAAAAGGTTAAAATTTCCCGGTCTATAAACGAATTTTTATGGAGAAGGGGGGCACAAAAACCACCTTCCAGAGTAAAAGTTCTTGTTAGTTTTGACGGTGAATTTTTAAAAGCCATGCTACCTGAAGAAAAACAAAAACCAAAGAAAGAGGAAAAACCAAAAGAAACCAAACCTGAAAAGGAAAAGCAAGAACCCGCCAAGGAAGCAAAGGAAAAAGCAAAACCAGAGAAAGAGAGCACTGAAAAGAAAGAAGCCAAGAAACAAGTTTCAGAAAAACCAGAACAACCAGCAGAAGCTAAAGATAAAAAACAAGAAAAGAAACAATGAGCGCATTTAAAAGACTTCTTATAAAAAACCTGAGCATTCCGGAAGAAAAAGAGAAATTTCTCCCGCAGGGTTTCCAAAGAATAGGAACTATTGTTATCTTGAATCTCAAAGACCCTGTTCTTGAATACAGAAAGCAAATAGCTGAGTTTGTATTAAAACAGTTTCCTTATGTGAAATCAGTTTATGTGCGTTCCGGCAAAATCCATACAGAATTTAAAAAACCAGACATTAAATGGGTTGCTGGCGAGAAAAATCCTGTTACAGAACATAAAGAGAACGGCTGCCTCTTCAGGCTGGATGTAACAAAACTGATGTTTGCAAAAGGCAACCTCAGGGAAAGAGGGAGAGTAGCTAAGCTTGCAAAAGAAGGGGAAACAGTTACAGATATGTTTGCAGGCATAGGATATTTTTCAATCCCTGTTGCAAAACACTCAAAAGCAAAAACCATATATGCAATAGAAAAAAATCCCACAGCCTTTTCATTTCTCAAAACAAACATAAAACTTAACGGCGTGGAAAAAAAGGTAATTCCTTTGTTGGGTGATAACAGAAAAGTCAAAATAAAAGAGAAAGCAGACAGAATTCTTATGGGCTATTTTCCATCAACCCGCAAATTTCTTCAGCACGCGTTTGATTTTCTGAAAAACTCGGGAACAATACATTACCATGACGTTTTCCATAAAAATGAACTATGGGAAAAACCAATTCAGATCCTAAAGCAAGAGGCAATGAAAAAGGGTTACGCGCTCAAAAAAACAACCTATAAACACAAAGTCAAAAGCTATGCACCGAGAACCTATCACATAGTTATAGACGCGGTATTTGAGAAATAATAACTACTCAACCTCAACCCCCGGCATTAGCCATTTTCCAGAAAGCCTTTTTCTGTTCTCTTTGAGGATTTCCCCGGAAACTGTTTTTTTAATTTTATTTTCAGGCAAACCCAAAAACCTTCCAAAAGCCATGAACTCTGATGGAGCTCTGAGGTCCCATGGTGAAAGAGCGTTAGAAGTTATCACAAAAGGCGCCTTGTATTTTTTAACAAACCTTGCATCTTCAAGCATGGCAGAAACTATTTCTGACCTTGTTTTTTTGGAAGAATTTATTACAGGCGACAAAGCAAAGTCTATTGCCACATTGTTTTTTGCTGCAAACCTTGCTATAATATGGTTTATTCCCGGTTTGTTGTTTTCAAGCAAAGGTGAAGAAAGAATATCAATCTCTTTTGTTTCTGCAATTGCTCTGTTAAGCTCTATGTTCCCGCCTTTAGCAACCAAAAGAACGTGTTTTTTTCTTATCTTTTTTGCAACCCTTTTTATCCCGTTTGTTTTTCCTTGAATTTCAACCCCAATTACTATATCCATTCCCGCGTCTTTTGTTTCTTTCAGGATTTTTGTTTTGGTTTTTTCAAAATCCCTTCCGTAAGGTATAATCAGCCCTAAGCCATTAAAGCCAAGTTTTTTTGCAATTTCAATGGTTTTTCCAATTTCTTTTGTTTTAACACACAAATCATACGCTTTCATTTTAATGAATATTAACTTAAACCTTATATTTAATAGTATGTCCCTTAGCAGAGAAAAGGAATATCTTATCTCTGAGCTAATAAGAAACGGCTATTTGAAAACACCAAAGGTTGTCAAGGCCTTCAAAATTGTTCCAAGAGAAAAGTTTGTTCCAGAAAAATATAAAAAATTCGCTTATTCTGATCAGCCTTTACCCATAGGTTACGGTCAAACAATATCCGCTCCTCACATGGTTGCCATAATGACAGAACTGTTGGAACCAAAGAAAACAGACAAGGTTTTAGAAATCGGTTCAGGTTCAGGGTACCAAGCAGCCATACTTTCAAGGCTTGTTAAATTTGTTTATACAGTAGAATTTGAAAAGGGTTTGTGCGAATTCGCGGAGAAAAACCTTAAAAATGCCGGATACAGGAATATTAAAATTATCCGGGGCGATGGCAGCAAGGGTTACCAGAAAGAAAGCCCCTATGATAAAATAATAGTAACCTGCGCATCAGAGAAAATATTTCCTGAATGGATTGAACAATTAAAAACCAATGGAATTATTGTCGCACCAATTGGAAGTCATTGGAGTCAGACCCTGACTGTTGGCATAAAAACCAAAACAGGTTTGCAAACAAAAGAATACTTCAATTGCGTTTTTGTTCCCTTAAGAAAAAATTATTCAGACGCAGAAAGTATATCCTGAATAACTTTGCTTGCATCCTTAACCACAGGGTTTCCGTGACCAGGCAGCATCTTCTGGACCTTTAAGTTAGCTATTTTTGCAAGAGATTCTGTTATCTTCTCTTCATTACCACCAGGAACATCAGTTCTACCAACCCCGTCAGAGAATATGGTATCACCAGTGAAAAGAATTTGTCTTTTTTCATCATACAAACATATAGAGCCTTCAGTATGTCCCGGCGTGTGTATAACTTTTAGCGTGAGATTTCCGGCTTTTATAACATCTCCATCCTCAAGCTTCATATCTACCTTTCTTGGCTTTAGTTTCCCGTCAAAATAATCAGCCCACGAAAGTTTATTATCTCCGTTCTCTATAATAGGAGCATCATTTTTGTGAATAGCTGTTTTTGCTTTTAAAAAATATCCATTGCCTCCAATATGGTCAAAATGTCCATGCGTATTTACCACAAGCCTGAAATCTTCAAAACCTTTCTTCAAAACCTTAAGAATTGAGTGAAGCCTTGTGAAATTAAAACCTGTTCCGGAATCAATAACAACGTCATCAATGAGATATATGTTAGAATCTATCCCGGAAAGCTGTATAAGAACTATGTCATCTATCCTTTTTATCATATTATATAATTGCTGCAAAAAAATAAAAAGGCTTTTGTTAAGTTCATTACCCAAACTTCAAAACATTCTTAAAGAAAGAAGAAAGCTTTCTCTGAAGCCTTTCCTTTGTCATAAATTCTGCTGTTACCCATGTTTTTCTCACAATCTCAGGAAAATCCTTATTCTCTTTTAACCAGTTTCTGAGCCATTCCTGTGTTATAGGGTCGCTTGGATAACCGGAGCCGATTTCTCCGTATTCCCTTTCCAGTTTTTTAACTCTCTTATCCCTCTCAACTTTTGCTATTATAGATGCTGCGCTTACAGACGGATATTTTTTATCAGCAAAATGTTCAACCACAAGTTTCACGTTATTGTTTAACATTCTCCTTATAAGACCCTCTATCTTGGCTTTGTTTGTATCAGGACAATCTATATACGCTGTTTTCGGTTCCAAGAGATTGATAATCTCTGCAAACTTCATTGCTTCAAGTTTGTTCATGCTTATTCCTGACCTTCTGTAATTATCAATTTTACAGGCTCCTATTTCCAGAACTATAATATCTTTTGCTATTTTTTCAATAGATTTTGAGAGCTTCTCTCTTTTTTTGGCTGTTAATTCCTTGGAATCTTTTACCCCGAACTTTCTCAAAAAATGCTCTTTATCGCTGTGAATAGAAACGCCAACCATTATCATTGGTCCTATAACAGCTCCCCTTCCTGACTCGTCTGCTCCAGCAATAATAAGCTTTTCCATACTAAATACAATTTAATATTAAACCATTTAAATAATAAAACTCTTTAATTTATACAGAAAATTTAGCGGGGTGGAGCAGCCTGGAGTGCTCGTCGTAACCTTTTTACGGGAGCTTCCTAGAG
>QMZY01000068.1 GCA_003663415.1 Candidatus Aenigmatarchaeota archaeon | reverse complement strand
TTGCTTTTCCCTCATAATTCAGAATTATCCTGTGCCTCAAAACCTCTTTTGCAACGTTTCTTATATCCTTTGGCGTGACATAAATCCTGTTATCCATCAACGCAGTAGCCTTTGCAGCAAGCGTGAGATAAATAGTAGCCCTTGGGGATGCTCCCCATTGTATGTATTTGCCTTCTCTTATTTTGTATTTTTCCGGGTGTCTTGAAGCATCTACAAGATGAACTATGTATTTTTTCAATTCATCTGAAATGTATATTTTCTTAACAAGCGACTGCACTTCAAGAACTTCTTGAAGTGTTATAATTTTTTTAATATCAAAATCCTCCATTCTTTTAACTTCAACGTTTTGGTCTATAATTATGATCTCATCTTCCTTTTTTGGATAAGGCATATTGATTTTAAAAAGAAATCTGTCCACCTGGGCTTCCGGCAAAGGATAAACACCTTTTGTTTCAAGAGGGTTTTGCGTAGCCATAACAAAAAACGGCTTGGGTAAAGGAAAAGTCTGTCTTCCTATCGTGACCTCTCTTTCCTGCATAGCCTGCAGCATGGCTGACTGAACCTTGGGCGGTGTTCTGTTTATTTCGTCACCAACAACCATGTTCGCAAAAATCGGACCTTTCACAGTGTAAAAGCCCCTTTTCTCTTCATACACAGTAACCCCTGTAATGTCAGTGGGAAGCAAATCGGGCGTGAACTGGATTCTCTGGAAAACAGAACCCTTAATTGTTCTGGAAAGGAGCATAACAAGAAACGTCTTTGCCACGCCAGGAACGCCTTCAATCAGAACATGGTCATTGCATATCAAACACTTCAAAACAGAATCTATAACTTGTTCCTGACCGATTATACCTTTATGAATCTCGTTTTTTACTAGTTTTATTTTTTTGCTGTATTCAGAAACCTTTTTTACAAGTTTTTCTTTCTCCATCTTTCACCTTACATTAATTAATTAGAAAAAATAGGTATAAATAAAAATAATTAAAATAAGGGGGAGTTCTTTGTTTTAAGGGCTTATGTTGACTCTTCACTCTGCACAATGGCTGTTAACACACCCTGGCTTGAATATCCCTGATAAACACCGTACGGAACTCTGATTATCAGGTCTGCTATTGTTGAGTTTCCCGGCGTTAAATCTCCGTCTGTTGTGTTGTCCCAGAAATATATGTCATTAGTGCAAGTATCTGCGCCCGGAGCGTCTTTGTTCCACTTGTAAAGCATCACTCTGCTGCAGTTTGTAACAGCAAGGCAATAATCCCTTGTCTGACCAGATTCGCCAATAGAAACAGTTGCGACACCAGTGTAATTATCTACTGCTGATAATGTATATTGTCTGTATTGATTAGTTCCTGTTCCTTGGTTTCCGTCTGTGAAGTCAGTGGTTCCGTCCTGTGTCAGTGTGTGCGGCGTGTTACCTATCCTTATGGTTGTTGTATTGCAGTCGCCGCTTGTGTCTACAGCCCAGAAATATTCTGTAGAACCGTTTCTGATTCTTCCGTAATACCATCCTGAAAGCGTGTGAAGATAAACAAGTTCCTGTGACTCATTGTAATCAACCCTGTTCACCCACCAGAAATCATTCTGATTGTATTTTGAGATAAGCACATAGTTTGCTGAATCATAGCTTCCGTTTTCACCGGTTCCAAACGGCCTTGCTGACGGATATGTTGTATTGAACCAGATTTTTGTTATGTTTGTGGAACCTACGTTTTCTATCTGTATGCTTCCCGGTCTGTTAACATTTCCATTGTCTGTTGTTTTTGAACCGTTTGCTTCTTCTCCCGGCTCTATTCCTGTCCATACTATCTCCTGTGGTGTAATATCAACCATAGTCCTTGTTGCCACTTGTACTGATATGTTTATCTGTGTAGAATTTTCTACAGCTTCTGTTAGATTAAGGTTCGCTGTCAATACTATCAGCACCACTAAACTAAAAGCCCCTAAGGCTAATATTTTTCCTTTCATTTCCTTTCACTATAATATAATTATGAATAAGTCCTATATAAATGGATATGGAAAAATGCAAATTTTGACCCTGTCAAACTAAAACCAACCTTATTATATTTTGACCAACAATATATAATTATGAGAGCAAAGAACACTGTTTACTTACTAATTATATTTATATTACTTCTTTCTTGTACGCACAAAACGCTTGCAAGCCCAGACCCCCCGAATATAACAAACGTAACAGATTTCCCGGACCCTGTGGAAATTAACCACACCATAACAATTCAGGCAAACGTCACAGATATTGACGGTGACTTAGCAAACGTAACGCTTTCTATTCTTTCACCTGTTGCTGAAAACTACACCATGTATAATATATCTGATGATATTTACGAATATAATTACACACCGCAGCAAATAGCGTTTTATTATTATGAAATCCGTGCCAATGATTCTCAGGGAAATGAAACTGTTTCAGGCATATATACATTCAATGCAACCGGGAACCTCACTTATAACATTACCCAGAACATCACAACAATAAACATTTCAGTAGAGGTTTCTGCGAGCTGTGGCGCTTCTATTAGTTTTTATTATATTCCAGAATTTGTCATAAGGGGGCAGGAAGCCGCTTTCATTCTTCTTGTTGAAAACTGCGGTAATCTCGTGGAAAACGAAACCACAACGCTTATAATAAAAGACCCGAATGGAACAGCGCTTGGAGATTTTGTTCCTTTGTTGTGGCAGACCCAGACAGCAAACGGAACACTGGTTTTCGACACCACTACACTTAACCCAAGTCAATATGATTTTAAGTTCGGTGTCTGGGATTCTGATAATTTTTCCCTGGGAAACTACACAGCAACAGGCATAGTAAGCTATGAAGCAAGAACAGCTGAAGGAAATGAAACACACAAATGGTCAGATCTCAATGCAACTGCAAACTGCACAACACCCGTAAACAATGAAACATACTGCATTGAATATTACAGCTCAACATGCACATATACAGAAACAGGGGTAACCACAAACATAACAACAAGCACACAATCAAACGTCACAATTGACGGAATGGCTAACGGAAGCACAGGATACGAAGGAAACACCACGCTTGACGGAACCTTTTATTACGCTTATGTTTTTAACATGAGCGACACCCAAACCTATAGTTATGCTTGTTTGAGTACTGATACAAACCTAACGTCTGATGAATGTGCGCATGAAAATGAAACCATAGATAAAGGCACTACTGCGTACAGGGTTGATTATATTCAAACCAACGGTCAGTTGTTCACGGTTGCATCGCTGACTTCTATGTGCAGCACAAAAGGCAAAATCTATAATTGTACAGTTGATGAAGCAAACGACTTGGCTTTTTGCAATGTCAGCTTCTTTTGTTCAGGTTCTCAGATGGTAATTGAAAATTTTACCATTATAGAAGGTTTGCAAAACGTAACAGAACCAGAACCTGAGCCTGAACCTGAGCCAGAACCAACCCCCACCCCAACACCAGAGCCATCACCAACACCGGAACCAACCCCAGAACCCGGTGTTAGTGAAGAACCCGGGCAAACTCAGTTGGCAATAGAGATAGAGCCTTTGGAAAAGGAGATAACAGGCGTTCAAGGCGAGTGGATACCAGCAATTTTCAATATAACCAATATAGGAACAGTTGACGCTACAAACATAACACTCAATTCAATAGTTATGGAATTCTGGGATTCAAAAGACGCTTTCATCTCCAACCTCACAGTAGGGCAAAGCGTTAACAGAACAGTTTTTGTAAGACCGCCTTATGACGCGCCTCTTGGAAAATATGTAATTCCTGTAAAGGCAATAAGGGGTAATGATACTCTTGACATTGATTATTTCTGGTTGAATTTGCTGGAAGCAGTAAACAAAACAAGGCTTCAGCTCCTTGAAGTTCCAAAAATAGTCAGTCTTTATCCTTCAAGCAACCTAACAGTTCCTGTTCTTGTGAAAAACACAGGCAAAGTCCCCCTTCACAATATAACAGGCAGGCTTGAAAACATAGAACAATGTTTGGATTATTTCGAGTTTAAGGAGGTAGGGGTTCTGGAGGTGAATGAAACCAACTCCACAGAATTTTTCTTAACAAGCAAAGGCACTCCAACGCGATGCAATGCAACTCTTATTGTTGGCTCAAAAGAACAAGCTTATGCATTCGCAGATATAGTTATAGTTGTTACCCCGCCGCCTTCTTTTCTCCCAGAAATACCAAGGATACCTTCGCTTCTTTTCATTTTATTATGTCTTTTGACAGTGCTTCTAAGAATAAAGAAGAAAAGAGAAATGGAAGAAATCGAGGCAGGAAGAATAGAATTATTAATTAACATCATCACATTAATAATTACAGCCCTTTTGCTTTACATTGCAGGATGGTATTTCGGATTCCTTGAGATGATATAATGGCAATAGAAACACTAACAACGATACCATACCTTATAATGGGTATGGTTGTGATAGTCATACTTCCATTGACTGTTCTTATGTTCATTTTCCTAAAATTTTTGCAGAAGGAATCCAAAGGACTGGTGACAATGTTTTTCGGTTTCTTTTTAATGAGTATAGGATATCTTTTTGTGTTTTTCATTTCCTTAACTCAGGGCGACAGGTTTGTTTTAACTCTTGCGTTTTCTCAAAGCAGATGGGAGTTTGAAATATTCACTATGGATTTGCTTCTTTTTTCCATACCTGTTGCTTGGGTCGCAATAAGCCTGTGGATAATAAGAAAAGGCTATCTGGAATATAAGAGAGAAAAAGAGAGTTTGGTATGATTCCAAAAACAAACAAAAAAATCTACACCTCGCTTTTTGTGCACTGGGATTTAATCGCTAAAACAAAGCTGAAAACAAAACCTGTTAAACCATGTTCTGAAAAACTCACCAGACCCCAGGAAATCAGTTATGTTTTAAAACAAGAAGGTGATAAAGAGTATCCAATCACAGAAGAGCTTTTCAACACAGTTAAAGAAAAACTCAAAGGTGAAATGAGGATTGGGGGCAATGCCGGAAACGCTTCTGTGTCTTTGGGCGAACTTTCCATACCTTCAGTCCTTTCCTCTCCAATCAGACCCGAAAGCCTTATGAGAAAGCTTTCTGAATATCCTATAAAACTCATTTCAAACAACAAAAAAACAAAACCAGTTCTTTGTTCGAGAAAAGACCCGGAATTTATTCATATAATTTTTGAGGAAAAAAACCAGAGAAAAATTTTTACTTATGACCCCATGTGCGAGGAATTGTGGCTGGATTATGATTTTTGGCCTGCAGTAAAGAATGCTGACCTTTTGTTTCTTTCTGGTTTTCATCTTGTTGACAGAAAATACGAAAAAAACCTAAAGTATATTCTTGATATTTTGCAGG
>QMZY01000067.1 GCA_003663415.1 Candidatus Aenigmatarchaeota archaeon | reverse complement strand
TAGGTTTATATGTGAGGTCTATTGCACTTACAAACAAAAGCTTCCCGTCTTTTGTGACATAAGAAGTATATGTGTTTTTTCCCTGAGGACCGGAAATGCTAAGATTCATCTGATAAACCCATCCTTCATCAGAGATGCTATCCAAACTCGCCTTGAATCCGTTTTTAAGAAGGTATGTATTTATATAGTTTACCACATCCGAGCCAGCCTTGTCTTTGGGAACTGCATTTGAAGCAACTATATTACCTGTTACATTAGAACTGCTAAAACCAGCAAACAGTGTTCCAAAGAAGAAAAACGCAATTGCAATCATTGCATAATATGCAGGAATTCTTGAAACAAACCAGTGACTCTTTTTTTTGTCCTGTTTTTTATTTTCTGGCATAATACCATCTTTTTATTTAAATATATTTAAAAACTTATTGGTATTATTTTTTTATTTTTCTCCAATAAGTAGTAAAATTTAGATTATTGTATTTATAAACTTTTCGGTCTGATTTCAATTATAAATCTCGGGTTTTGGTAAAGACAATGGAATATGCCAAGAAACTGCAGCTAAAGGCAACCGTAACATTTACAGACAGGGCATAACGCGTCGCAAATATGCGAATTTTGAGCGTAGCTTTAGATGAAGCAATCTCTGATTGCGAAAGCACATACATCGATTATATACAAACTTCCAAGTTATTGCTTCCCCTCTTCTCTTAATTCCTCACTCAATTTCTTCTGGCAATCAATAGCTAAGCGAATACATTCTTCAGGATCGTATCCTAAATCGTCGCACCATCTAATAGCCGAGAAAATGATATTACCCATTTCCTTCTTTAATTCTTCATCGGTATGTGTAGCTTTATCTCTGGCATAGTCTCTTTCCCATCGACAAATATCACCGAAAACTTTGCCCATTCTTACTATGATCTGAGAAAGAGTTAATTTCTGATTGCCCCAAATCCCTCTGGCTGTTTTTAATAATTCTTTTATCTCCATAATATCTTTATGGTTATTTTAACTATTTATAAAATTGATAAGATTAAAAAGAACCGGGTTATACCCTGAAACGCTCTTTTGCGACCCGCTTATTAGAAAGCGTCAGATATCAGATATATTCAGAATCTGCCCGGTCATTCAAGGTTCGAACAGTCCCGATTTATACTGTACAGCAAACAGTAAATTGAAAACATTCAATGCAGCAGACGACTTATAAAAACCTAAATGAACCTGTAAGATATTTAAATCTGTGGTAAATAATTAGTGATTATGACAAAATGGCATTTGAAATCTAAAAGAAGCCCTACAGGCGCACTTGCGAAAAGGCACAGAAAGAAAAAGAAGTTTGAAAGAGGTTCTGTTTTTTTAGAAACAAAAATAGGCGAAAGAAAGGTTAAAAAACAAAGAGCGAGGGGAGGGAATATAAAATTAAAGCTTTTGTCTGTTGAAAAAATAAATATTTCTGATCCCAAAACAGGAAAAACAAAAAGAGTTAAAATTTTGTCTGTTAAGGAAAACCCTGCAAATCCGCACTATGCCAGAAGGAATGTTATTACAAAAGGCGCGATAGTTGAAACAGAAACAGGATTAGCAAAAATAACCTCAAAACCAACACAGCATGGAATAGTAAATGCTGTTCTTATTGAAAAAAAGGAATAATTTATTCGCTGTTGTTTTTCATTCCTAAAAGGTCTGACTTTGTTATTATGCCCTTTATTTTTCCTTCTTCAGCAACAAGAACCGCTGGATAAAATTCAAGCAACGGTGGAAGCATATCTATGCTGTCGCTTTCATGAACCATAGGAAACGGTTTATCAAGAATGTGTTTAACGAGCAGCTTTTTGATGTTTTTATTAAAATTTTTTATTATTGTTGTTTCACTTATGCTTCCGACCAGAGCGCCCTGATTAAACACGGGCATTTGGGATATTCCAAATTTTTTCATAAGCTCTGCTGCTTTTTTTACCGGCGTGTTTATATCAACCCATACAATGTTTTTGTTCATTACGTCCTTGCATTTTATTGTATTTTCCCTTTTTTGCAATATGAAAAGAATATTATTAACAGTTGATAGTCTGGGATTAACCTTTTCATTTTCTATTTTCGCTATATGAGCCTGAGAAACGCCTACAAGTTTTGCAAGCTCTGTTTGGGAAAGCCCTGTTTTTTCTCTCATTTCTTTTAAGAACTTGCCAGTAATTATATTCATGAGCAAGAGTTATATTGTGGATTTAAAAAAATTATCTCCATTTGCCTTTTTCCCATTCCTTTAGTTTGCCTTTTCTCTGTGCTGCTGAAGATAAGAAACCCCACTCTTCTTCCGGAACCTCTAAAAGATCTTTCAGGGGTTCTGTTAAGTGGTCTTCTATAATCTGTCTTTGCCTGTTAATATCTCCCGCTATTAAACCCTTAACACCGAAAAACTCTGGAGGCAAATCGTCTGGATGAACATTTCTTTCCAGATATTTAACACATAACTTAAGAACTTCCACGGATTGTTTAAAGGGATCATCGCCGCCGCCCCTTTCATAAATAAGATAGACTGTTTGTTTTTTTCCGAAACCAGTAACCATTAGATAATAAAGAAGTTTATATATCCTGACATCGCCTATTTCTAAAGGTAAATGAGAATGCCCCGGGTTCGGTGCATTTGAGTGAACAGCTATTGTTAGTTCACCAAAATCAGGGATTATCTTGATTATTTTTTCCATTTCTTTTATAGGGTCTATTCCTTGGGTTGCTGCATGTTCAAAATCCTGAAGCATCCATACCCTGTTTGTTTTCAGATTTTTTCTTATCATTTTTACTGCAACATATATCTGGACCGGGTGCCAAATAAGGTATAAACCGGCATGCGCAGGGTCTCTTGCATCTGGAGTTTCTATAGCAATTTGAAGTTTTTTTGCGTTTTCTATAAGCTCTGGTTTGCCTTTTAGTTCCTTGTGAATTAAGTCACCTTCCATCCATTCCAAAAGTCTTTTTATGTGACCTTCCAGAAACTTTGCGCCAACCACACCGTAAAAAAACTCCTTAAACTTTCTGTCATTTTCTTCTTCTGCCTTTTTCCATGCTTCATCTAACCAGTTCTTATTGTTATAGTCAAGTTTGTATTTCTCCATTACGTCTTTATAGTATTTTGTCATTTCAACCCATATAGGGTCTTTTGTGTAAAACATATAGTGAGCCATTATGTGATACCCGTCTATAATACCAACAACTGCCCTTAATTCTTCACTTTCCCATTTTTCCCCCTTCCTTAATTTTTCGCGAATTGCGTCCTTGAAGTATTTTTCAACAAGCTTTGATTGCTCCTCAGATGCTTTTTTTATGATTTCTTTTTCTCTTTCCTTTCTTTTATCGTCCAATAATTTCATTTTTTTTTCTGCTTCTGCTTTGCTTATTTCACCTTTACTTAATTTCTCAACCAATGCCTGTTGTTTTTTAGAGATTTCTTCTGCTAATTCTCTTCTCTTTTCACTTACATAAACTTCGCCCCTTTCTGCAGACACCCTTGCAGAAATTCTCTGATGTTCTATCCTGCTTAAAACATCACCAGCATATTCGCTCCATCTCTCTCTTACAAACCATTCCCTGAGGTCTTCAGATTCCTTAAGAATTTTTGATATGAAACGCCCTTCATGGTCGCAGAAACTCATTGTTAGTTTTCTGCTCGTGTATGTCATAAGTTCTAACCATATGTTTAAACAGGAATGGAAATTCACATATTTGCATCCTGCGTATACAGCAGAACGGACAGATTTTTCCATATGGTCCTGAGCGTCTCTCCAGTCAGTCCTCTCCGGAATGCACATTGGTATGGTTAAAGAACCATGCAAAAGCAAATCAACGCCCTGCTTCTTTGCTATATGTCTCATTTCCTCGCCTTCGGTTTCAGTGATTTCGTGTGGAACGTCCAAAGCAAGTTCCATTGCAGAGGTTCCTCTTGTCAGGGTGTATCCAAGTTTTCTTACCATTGTTCCTAATTCTTCTGCTCTTGCTATATAGTATAAACCGCTTGTAACGCCAACTTTAAATCCCATAATTATCACATTATTCTATTTGCATTAGTTCTTTCAAGAAATCTATCATTTGTTTCCAATATTTTCCCCCGCCTCTAGAATATGCCTTGGATACCCTTTCAAAAAAAATTGTTTCATATGGTCCTGGTTTGATAAAGAAATACGCAAACTTTTCTCCCCAGATTTTGAGTTTTTTCTTGGTTTTTTCCCATGTTTCGTTCTTTTTTTCCTCTTTTTTCTCTTCAAAAAGCGCTTCTATTTTTTTTGCCTCTTCTTTCTCTATCTCCTCTGTTCCTATTATTTCATTAATGTATTTTATCATTGCTTTTTCTCTTGCATAGATTTCAAGAATATGGATTAAAAGAATGTTGTGTGACATGTACCAGATGTTGATTGGAATAAACATTATGTTATCAAGTTCTAGTCCTTCCGGTGGTGGTGTTTTGAGTGTGTTTAAAACTATGAATATATCAAAAAAGATGTAATAAAGATGTGCTGGGTCCATTTGCGAGCAGTAGGCTTGTGGTGATTTTCTGACCGCGTTCTCAAGTATATCCCTTACTTCCTCATCTGTTATTTCAACTTTGTATTTTTCCTCTATCCTTTTTTTCCATTCCTTTACTATATCATCATAAGGATCAATTACAAAGTTTGTCCCCTTTCCTTTTACCTCTCTTAAAGCTTCCACCTTTCGTTTTTCAACAATAGAAAGCGGTATCCAGCACCATATTCTTGTCCCTGTAAGAGCATCTGATGTTCCAAACGCCGGGGTTGAAAAAGGGTCTGAAATGTAATAAGAGAGTGCTTTTTCGCTTGTTTCTCTCATAGCCTTGTATTTTGTTATGTATGGTTTTAGCCATTTCCTATATTCTTCCACGGATTTTTTTCTTGCCTTAACAAGTGTTTCGAGTCTTGCAAGCCTTTCTTTAACGACAGGGAAAAACATTTGCTTCCATTCTTTGTAGAGTTCATTTTTGGTTTTCAAAACAGTTGCCTCTGCCTGAGAAACATCAAGTTCTCTTTTTATAGTATCTATATCTGTCCATTCGCTTTTCATACGTATGAAATCTGTTATTATAGTTGGCCAGCGCTTTGCCATAGTTACCATAGAATAGCCTTCGCCGGTGTAAACATCAACCCTGTCAACAAAAAGTGAACGAAGAACATGCTCGTCTTTTTGTCCCTGTCTGAAATAGTTTATGATTTCCCTGTACCTCCTTAAATCATGCTGCATTAATTCGTAGTCTGCGACTGCGTTAGCAACAGAGGTCAGGCCTGTTTTTATAGCGCCTTCAAGCCTTTGTTTTTGTGCAACCATAACATTATAAAGTTCTGTGTAGTTTGGATTGACTTCCATAAACTCGTCTACTTTT
>QMZY01000066.1 GCA_003663415.1 Candidatus Aenigmatarchaeota archaeon | reverse complement strand
GGAAAGATGGAATGGTTTCAGAAAAATGATAAATTTGGCCAAGGCTTTGAAGGTAGAAGGTCAAATCATTGATTTAGAATATGTAGAATCCAAACGTATGCGTTCTTTGTATGAAATGGCTACTGCCTTGGTGATGCCCACATTCCTGGGCCCTACCAACCTTCCTATACTGGAGGCATTTGCCGTGGGATGCCCAGTTATCGCTTCAGACATAAAAGGTGTCCGGGAACAAGTGGGTGACGCTGGAATTTTAGCCGACCCGAATAGTCCGGAAGAGATTGGGATGGCGATTTATCGGGTCTGGACCGATGGGATCCTTCGTAGTGCGTTGGTAAAAAGAGGCCATGAAAGAATGAAGAGATGGACGCGAAAGGACTTTTCCAATGGCCTGAAAGCAATCATTGACTTATGCAGGGAAAGGTTAAACAAAAGAAAATAGAAAAGGTCGAAAATCTCAGTGGGATGCAGCCTGATGTACATGTGTCATGGACTCATATTATTCATGGGGAGAAATGATTTCCTCTGAGTCGTGTACCTCGGATTATGTGCTGAGAAATGACTCAAAGGAATGGGAAATTTTGCGCTCATATATTCCACTTAACAAAATGTGGTTGCAATATATCAGTGACAAGTTCTACATACGATATGAAGATTATTACCTTGACTTTGATAAGACAATCCAGCGCATTGCAGATTTCATCAGTGTATCGTCGTTGCGCGGTTTTGAAAAGCCTGTCAGGAATAAAAAAAGGATGTACTGGTCCAACAATTATCATCTGTTTCTCGACGAGGAGGTGTTTTCTACCCTTGTGAAGGAATTTTATCCCTTCATATCACAATACTGGCCAGAGAAGTTAAAAAGTCTGCGTTTTTAATCATTGTCCCAAACCATGAAGAAAGTTAGTATCATTATCCCCACCTTCAACCAGGCACAATACCTCCCCGCTTGCGTCGACCACTGCTTTTTCCAGACCTATCCGAACCTGGAGATCATAATCGTGGACGGTGGATCGACTGACGGCACAAAGGACTACCTCAAAACCCTGCACGAGGAGGTCTGGACACGCTGTGTAACGCCAGTCGTGGCTATGGACGAGGACGGGCGCATCGTGCGGGAAAGCCAACCGGCCTATGGGCGGGAAGGCAGGGAGATTATCATCCTCAGCTTCCCACGGGATATAGGTGCCACCCGGACATACAACCAGGGACTTCGCCGTGCCACAGGTGAATACTGCACCTACATTGTGGGTGATGATATCCCGCATCCCCATATGATCGAGGAACTCGCCTCTGCCCTCGAATCGAGTGGCGCGGATTTTGTCTACTCAGAAATGCATGTTGTTGATGATCAGGGACGAATCATCCGAGAGAGGAGGATGCCTGATTACAGCTTTGAGTCATGTTTTGCCCGGTGGTACCACCTGGGCGTCAGCCACTTATACCGCACCGAATGGCATCGGAAGGTAGGGCTGATGGATGAGGCCATGAGACGAGACCTTGACTATATTTTTGTCACAAGTATCTATTACTATCCTGAAATTCGGGGTGCGTTATTGAGTAAGGGGCTAAGAGAAAGGGATGATTTTTGCCTGATTTGTTTTGCGCACCAGGAAATTGGACAAATTTGAGAACATATGGCGGATTTAAACGACATACTTTTCATGGGACATTTTTCAGAAGCTCCGGTTAAGGGTGCGATGTTTTATAACGGAACAATACATCGGGAGCACGACCTATGGCCGCTGCTGAATAAGGCAAAAGTGGTGATTGAGATAGAACATATTACTCTTTCCCGGCGATGTTACTACCGAAAATATCTCAGGTTTTTTCAGGGGCATAAATTCCTTGTCTTATGGGACTATGTTACGAGGAAAAACTATTTGAAAAACTATGCCATAGGATATGATAGGATATTTTCCGTTCATGCTCAGGCTGGAGATGAGATTTACGACCGGTGGGGGAAACCCGCAAAATTTTGGCCGCATGGTTACAATCCCAAAGTGTCATATCCTGTTGAAGATTGCCTGATTCGGTATGACATTGGCTTTTGTGGTTTTCTTGGCGAGCGGCCGGGATGGGAGTCAAACCCAATCTATTCAAAGAGGCGAGAGGTTGTAAGTGCGCTTCAGGAGCATTTTGGTGATAAAATGTGCGTCCGGGAAGGTATCTATGGTAAAGAATACAACCGCTTCTGGAATGAATGTAAGATTGGAATCAATTGTTCTCCATTGGGAGAAGCAACACTTCGAGTCTACGAGGTCCTTGCTACTGGAACTGCTCTTGTGACTGATAGAAGCAAAGACTTAGAACTTATCTTTAATGATGGTGAACACCTTTTAATGTATGACTCGCCCGATGAAGCTATTTCTTGTTGTGAACGCCTTCTTGCTGATCCAGAGATGAGAAAGTTTATAGCAGAAAATGGCCGAAGAGCTGTTGCCAAATACGAAAGGTCCGGGCAATACAGATACCTTGCAGAAGAGGCGATCAATTTTTTAGAAGAACACCCCCTAGGGGATATCCCGAAGATAACCCCATTCTCCGAGCCACTTCATGAGGAGCCAGTCTTTGCATGAAGAATATTAAGATTCAGATCTACGGGAATATTGCCGACTCACTCCCTGATGGGGTGACTTGGGCCTCTATTGCTTATGAGGATGAGTTCGCGGTCCGAGAACGGCTAACAGGAAAATTGTTAGAAGATTCTCCTGATCTTTGTTTAGAAATTCATACTCGACCATACTATGCTTATCTTATGAGAAAGGAGGTGCCTAAGGCTGTATACTTTTGCAATTTCCCTGGAGGATATTTTCACAACGAAGCCCTCTTAGACCTCTATGATTTTGTATTTTATGATAATATCATCGGAGAAAATTATTCAAGATTTCACTCAAATTGCTGCTTTCTGCCGCATTGGATGCCTGACGCCTTCCTTTCCGGAACGGGGATGCAGGGAAAAAGGAATTCTAACGAACTGTTGGGAGTAGTAACCAACGCGGCTTGTAGTAAGACATGGGAATTCAAAGAAGTTCAAGCAATACTCATGAAGTACAAGGCCCTGAATGGTAGTTGGTTCCTCGGAGAACCCGGTACACACGGTGTGCCTATTTTCCTTGGTGTATGTTTCAAGGCCGATTCTGTATATGTTGCCAGTGATTCGTCTTTTTTTGATTTAGGAAGAGAAATTGGGACAGGGGTCTTTGTAAGAGATAAACATCCATTTAAAATTGTGGATGAGCAGAAAGATAAGAAATTCAGACAGAAAAAAATAATCGAAAAACACCTTTTTTGCCGTAGGGTTGAGCAGATATTATCCTTTTGCTTCCCGGATCGTAAATAAACCAAAGTCGGGCGAATGTCGTAACAGTATAGTATTTGTTTATCAGAAGCTTGGAGAATACACATGAATCGTGAATACTATGCAACTACAGAACGTTATATTCACGAGGGCCCGCCACGTCGAACGACTCAGGAACGAATAGAGATAGTGATTGAGGTGGCCCGGCTCTTCAAAGTGAAAAAGGCTGCAGATTACGGGGCTGGAAGTGGAGACGTTTGTCTGTCACTTGCACGAGCTGGAATCAAGACCTATTCAGTGGATATTCCTGGGAAAACAAGTGAGTTTGCAGCTCGTCGATACCGGAATGCAGGACTGGACGTTGAGACACTCAGTCCCGAAGGCTTTCTCAGCCTTCCTTCGGAAAGCCTGGACCTGGTTACCTCGTTCGATGTGCTTGAACATCTGGACAATCCTTTCAAATTTGTTCACCAGGCATGGGAAAAATTGAGCCCTCAAGGAATTTTCATCCTTTCTGCCGATCTCCATAATTTTTCAGACGAAGCACATATAGCAGACCATTTCATATATGAACCTTTTTTAATCCAACTTGTTGAGAACGTAGGTTTTGAATTACTTGACTCAGCTATCCAATGGAGACCTCGCTTAAGAGAGACGAAATTTACCTTTGGCTCCATACGCGTGGATTGCTTCCGCAAAATTATGGCCGGCAGTTCGCAACTGGAACGATTCCAGCGTATGGCTGCCCGGTATAGTTTGAAGTAATACAGTTTTGTCCTTGATTTTGAAAACAAGGTTCTATCATTCCTCAATTCACCTGTAGAAAAAAAGCGTGAAAAAGGTCAGCATTGTCATTCCCACCTTTAACCAGGCACAATACCTCCCCGCTTGCGTCGACCATTGTCTCTTCCAGACCTATCCGAACTTACAGGTCATCATTATTGACGGCGGTTCCACGGATGGAACCAATAAATATTTGGCAGGCTTAGAGCAAGAGATTGCCACGCGAACCTGCAACCCAGTTATGGAAATGGATGAAGAGGGGAATATTATACGAAAAAGTATGAGCGTCTATCCTCCAGGGCGAGAGGTGAAAATAATTACCTTTTCCGAGGACATCGGTGCTACACGCACTTACAATGAAGGGTTGTGCCGGGCTACTGGTGAATACTGCACCTACATTGTGGGTGATGATATCCCGCATCCGCATATGATTGAAGAGTTAGTGCAAGCATTAGAAGAAAACAGTGCTGATTTTGTCTATTCTGATATGATAGTGGTTGAAGATACAGGGAAGATAGTACGCGAGATGAGGATGCCTGATTACAACTTTGAGTCATGTTTTGCCCGGTGGTATCATCTGGGCGTCAGCCACTTATACCGCACCGAATGGCATCGGAAGGTAGGGCTGATGGATGAGGCCTACAGCTCTGCAAACGATTACGACCATTATCTCCGCTTTGCCATGGCAGGTGCCAGATTTTATCACCTGCACAAGGTCCTTTATTCTGTGCGGTATCATGGTGACGGCAGAAAGACCGGCCAGCATACAGACCATAGATACGCAAACCTTATTGAGGAGTCAAAACGATGCGCCAGAAGGGCAAGGGAATGGCTGGCTCAAAACGGATTACGTGCATCAAGTACGAATTGCAAAGACGTATTGAAGAAGCGGTGAAGGGGGGTAACCTGGTTACTTTAAACCCGATTGTCCACGGTAAGTTAATGAACGAGCCGATTTCTGTAACCTGCCATAAGCCTTAGTCTTTCAGCGTGTTCCATTGTAATGATCCCTCTTTTGCCAGGCAGACTTGCTATCTCTTTATATTCGACAACAGGTTTTCCGGCACTCTTAGCTATGACATGCCTCCCGATGTCAAAAATCGCTTCCAATGAACGCCTCAAATAACTTTCGGCTGTGGCTGGCCTGTCGTCTTTTAGAAAATCCGTTTCGTCCAGGCATGATAGCTTTTTGTATCAGTTTAGCTTTTTGAAAATATTATTGCGGACAGGCCATCCGATTGGAGACCGTCTCAAACTCAGACAGTGAGCCAGTCTCCAATCGGATGGCCTGTCCGCTCCGTATGTCTGT
>QMZY01000065.1 GCA_003663415.1 Candidatus Aenigmatarchaeota archaeon | reverse complement strand
GTATTATCTTCCAATGCTGTTATATTAAGGTTTTTGCCAGCAGCTGTATCATCAATTACATAATAAATTTCCTCAAGGTTTGAATATGAAAAAACATCTGGCTCATTGCTTTCGCTGGAAGCGTTTGGGTTTCCGTAATAAAAGTATATTGTGGCGTTTCCATTGGCTGGTATCCAGGGGATTTTTACCCAGAAGGTTGTGTCATTTTGATTGCAATTGAAATCCAGAAAATACGGGATTTCCTGCTCAATCCCGAGGCTTGAATTCCAGAACGTAAACCTTGTATCGTTGCAATGGTTTTGTAGTTTGCCTTGAGATACAAGGGTTTCTGTATCCAAAGAAAGCATGACCTGGTATTCAGTTAAATTTTTTCCTGAGTTTTCAGTGATGTTTATTGGAATTCGGTATGACCAGCCAGTGGAAAACGGATGAGCCGACCAGAGAACTGTTTCAGAGCCGTTTGTAAAACTGTTCTGGCATATCACAGTCAGGTTCTGTTCTATTTTATTGTTCTCGACCTGTATGGTTGTGTTATAATATGTGCCGTTTGTTACAGAACCTATGTAGGTTAATTCTCCATTCAAGGAATACCAGCACTCAAGGGTTGTGGAATATAAATCATAAACAGTAAAGTTCAGAAGAACTGTTTTGCTTTGGCTGCTTTCATTGGGAGAGAGTATTGTTATTTCTGGTTTTTGTTTCGGCTCCCACCACGCTAATCTGTTTCCATCATAAGAAGCCAAAACTATTGCTTTTATTCCATTGCTCTCAAATTCCGGAATTATTCTGGTTGTCCATGCTCCATTCGCAAGACTAGAACTTTGGATTACTGTTTCTTCTTCAAAGTCCAAGTTATTTCCAGAGTTTTTCCACCAGGCCAATTTGTCTCCTAAATACAAAGAAACCACAACGTCATAGTCTCCGTCCCCGTCCATATCACCGACTTCCACATCATTTATTCCTTCAGCATAAACTATACCAGCAGCGATTACGTGCTCTGTAAAGGTCTGGTTGTCTCCTGAGTTTTCCCACCAGGATATTCTTCTGTCACTATAAACAGCTGCAACAATATCGTAGTCTCCGTCCTTGTCGAAGTCTGTGACTTCAATGTCTCTGACATCCTCGCAGGTAAGCGTGCTTTCGCAGACCTGGATATCGGTAAAGGTCTGGTTGTCCCCGGAATTTCGTAACCAAGCGATTCTGTCCTCAAGGGTTGC
The DNA here is from genome assembly GCA_003663415.1 of Candidatus Aenigmatarchaeota archaeon. Classification (GTDB taxonomy): domain Archaea; phylum Aenigmatarchaeota; class Aenigmatarchaeia; order QMZP01; family QMZP01; genus QMZY01. The sequence goes on along the minus strand of QMZY01000065.1, from coordinate 4,206 downwards.
AGCATATCCAATGTCATAATCTCCGTCCCCGTCAAAATCCAGAACTTCAATGTCTCGAACTCCATCAAGGTTTGCATTATATCTAAGAATAATAACTTTGGTAAAAGTCAAATTGTCGCCTTCGTTCCTGAACCAGGAAATTTCATCATCATCTTGTAAAGCAGCCACCACGTCATAATCTCCATCCCTGTCAAAATCCAGAACCTCAATATCGCTCGGGTTGTCGCAGTATGTTGCGCTCTCATTGATTTCGTGGTCTGTAAAACTCTGGTTGTTTCCGGAGTTTTCTAACCACGCGATTCGGTTTTCCAATCCCGCCGCATACACAACATCATAATCACCGTCGCCGTCGAAGTCAAGGACTTCGATGTCTTTGACTCCGTCAGTGTTTGGAGTATCCTGGATAAGGATGTTGGTAAAGGTTTGGTTATCGCCTTGGTTGCTCCACCAGTTTATTTCATCCGACCCATAGGCGCATGCCACAAAATCCAGATCTCCGTCCTTGTCAAAATCCAAGACTTCGATGTCCATAACTCTGTAAACGTTTGTCCCGGAATCTATTAGATGCTCTGTGTAATTGAAAGATGGGTCTATTGCCAGATACCAGGGTCTTGCTTCTTGGAAAATTTTATCTTGGTATACAATCTTAGCAGGCCCGAATTCATAAAGATAAGGCCAAACCCATGGAACAGAAAATTTATAAGAAACCCATGAACCATTGGAAAGGTTTTCCCATTTCAAAACAGTTTTGTTCTCTGTTTTAACAATCTCAGCGTTTGTTTTCACTTGAAATTCCTTGGGAAGGTATTCCTTTAATGTAAAGTTCTGTATAGGAATATAAGAAACAATCTTAATTTTGGATTCAAACCATCCCTTTTTCGGGTCTATGACCATTGGGGTTTCTCTAAGGATGTCAAATTCATAACTCTTCTTGGAAAGGAAATGGGATTCAAATTCCGAAACCACGTCGTCTGCCTCCGCCAGAACCCAAAGAGTGTGATTGCCTTCTTTCCTAACTCTATATCTCGCTTCGTAAATTCCTTTGCCGGTTTCTTTAACAGTGCCTGAAAATGTGGAAAAAACCTGGGAGTTGTTTTCATGGTCTGTTATTCTTAACGTTACATTCGCTCCTTCCACAGGATATCCGTGCCTGTCCAGAACAACCATCCAGATTTTGGCTTCTTCGCCTGGTCTGTAAATGGGTTTTTCTGTGTTCACAGAAACCAGACCCCATGAAAACCATATCTCTTGGGACTGGTTCCCCCGGAACATTTTGAGCTGATAACATCCCGGCTGTATGTTTTGGAGAGGAACAAGCTCAAGGTTTTTGTTTTGGAAAACTGTTTTAACTTTGCCTTTCAGCCTTTCGTCCAAATCTATTTTAATGCTCTGCAAGTTGGTGTTTTGAGAAGATACTGAAAATCCTGTTCTTTTATAAGTAAAATTTACCAAAAACCGCGGGTGTTGCCACAGGGAAAAGGATTTAAAGCGTGGTTTAAGCAAGATTTTCGTTAAATTGGTTTGTTTCGTTTGCTTTAAACCGGTGGTTAATGGTTTTGGTTTTTCTGCAGATTTTTTTTCTGTTTGCCTGCTTGTGTTTTTTTCCGGTTCAGTAATTATCTGGTTTTTGGTTGCTTCTTGGTTTTGCGGTGGTTCCTGAGAAACACACTGCCCTTGAATTTCAAAGCTTTTGTTAATTTTTTGTTGATTGGTTTCAAGGAAAATATTATATACTCCTGTAGAGGAATAGCCTGATGGATAGTAAAAAGAATGCGTGCCTTGTGAACTGGTCTGGAATTTTCCGAAGGGATAAACGGTTTTTTTGTCCGGGGAATAGGTTTTGATGGTAAAGAAGGTTTTTGGCGGGCCTTGAATGTGAATTTCAAGGGGTTCAGAAACCTTGTAACAGGGTTTTACAGTGATTGAAAAGTTTCGGATGGAATAAATTCCTGGTAAAAAAACAAACAGAAGGAGCAAAAAAAATATGAATACAAATAACTTTGTTATTCCGAGTTTTGCTTGGGACTTTTTCATACCAAAATCACTTTAAAGAAAACAACTACAACATATTGAAAAAATAATTTTTTGATATAAAAAGTTTGTTATTTAACAAAAAATAATAGAAAGAAGTGGGGGTTAATAGCCACCCATCTCTGGCATTTTTGGCGCTGAACTGCCCTTGTCTGTTGCTCCTGCTGCTATTATATCATCTATCCTCAGTATCATTTCTGCTGCTTCTGCCGCTGATTTGATTGCCTGAAGTTTTATCTTTAGCGGCTCTATTACCCCGAGTTTTACCATGTCCTGAACCTCTCCTGAGAACACATCAAGACCGGATGTCTTCGTGTTTTTATCATGCTCTGCTCTTAGTGCCGCAAGTTTATCAATCGGGTCCAAGCCGGCGTTTTCAGCCAAACTTCTTGGAACAACTTCCATTGCATCTGCAAACGCCTGCACTGCAAGTTGCTCTCTTCCTTTGAAACTGTCTGCATATTTTCTGAGTTCTCTTGCAACCTCTATTTCTGGAGCACCGCCGCCCGCAACAAACTTTCCAAGCTCCAGGGCCGCTGCTATTCCCTTGATGGCATCCTGCATTGCCCGTTCAACTTCATCAATCACATGTTCTGTTCCTCCCCTGACAAGAATTGTTACTGACTTTGGTGTTTTGCATTCTTCTACAAATATCATTTCGTCTCCGGCAACCTTTCTTTCCTGAACACTTCCGGCATAGCCAAGGTCTTCGCTGGTTAAATCATTTAAGTTGCTCACGATCTTTGCTCCTGTTGCTCTTGCCAGAGCTTCTATATCTGATTTCTTTACTCTTCTTGCTGCCAGAATCCCCGCCTTTGCCAGATAGTGCTGAGCCACATCATCTATGCCTTTCTGACAGAAAACAACATTTGTTCCTGTCTTTACTATTTTGTCTACCATGTCTTTCAGCATGCTTTCCTGTTGGTCAAGGAATGCCTGCATTTTTTCTGGAGAATTAATGTTTATTTTTGCATCGCCTTCAAGCTCTTTTATTTCCAAAGCGCAGTCTAACAGTGCTATTTTAGCTTGTTTTACTGTTTTTGGCATTGCCGAGTGGACGACTTCTTTGTCTATAAGCACGCCTTTTATAAGCTCTGTGTCATTTATTGAACCGCCTTCCTTTTTCTCTAACTTTATGTTGTCTGTGTCTATTTGTATTCCCTTGTCTGTTTTTTCTGCTACTGTTTTTATTGCCTTGACTGCTATCTCTGCAAGCTCTTTGGAAGCTTTTTCAGCTGATTTTCCTGTCATGGCAGTGTTTGCTATTTGCATCAGTGTTTTTTCATCGTCTATATCCACGTTTTTTGCTATCTCTTTTAAAATTTCTAGGGCTTTTGCCTTTGCCATTCTGAAACCCTTGGTTATTAGTGTTGGGTGTATTTCCTGTTCAAGAAGCTCTTCTGATTTTTTAAGAAGTTCTCCTGCCAAAACAACTGCTGTTGTTGTTCCGTCTCCAACCGCTTTGTCCTGTGTCTTTGCTATTTCAACCATCATTTTTGCAGCTGGATGTTCTATCTGCATTTCATCCAAGATTGTTGCTCCGTCATTGGTTATGACAACGTCTCCGATAGAATCCACCAGCATTTTGTCCATTCCTTTTGGCCCGAGTGTTGTTTTCACAGCATCTGCAACAGCTTTTGCTGCAGAGATGTTGTTTTTCTGGGCTTCCCTTCCTTTTGTTCTTGTTGTTCCTTCGGAAAGTATTAACACAGGCTGTCCTCCTATATTTGCAACCATAGGCTGTGTTGTCATTTTATCACCTCTTTTCTTAAAAAATATCAGGAAATATATAATTTCTTTATAGACATATAAATGCTTTATAAATCTAAACTTTCAAAAAATATATATATAAATATCTTTTTAAATTTTTCTATTGCTGTGGGCTCGTAGCTCAGTTGGCCTAGAGCGCCCGTCTTATATGACAATCATGCGCTCAGCATGATATGCTTCTAGGCAAGCGGGAGGTCCTGGGTTCGAAAGAAGCCTTTTTCAGGAGTTAGCACTTCCGCAAAAGGCTTCAGCCAAAAAGTCAAATTGTTACTTGAAAAGTAATTTGTTCGGAAATCCCAGCGAGCCCATCCAAGCTTTTTAGATTCACCCAGCCGTTAGTTTTTTATGGACAGGCAAAAGAACAAGTTTTGCTATTTGCTCCACCATTTTTGGCTCTACAGAAAT
>QMZY01000064.1 GCA_003663415.1 Candidatus Aenigmatarchaeota archaeon | reverse complement strand
GAGCTGAACTTTCGATTGACGCTCTTTCAGAGCGTCCTTCCAGAGGTTTGCGAAAATCCTGCCCTCCGCATTAAAAAGGTAAAAATTTAAATAGGAACTTACCAATATGAAGGTATGAAAATAAGAAACAAAAACCCGGTCCTAAAGGAAATGATAGAGAAACTTTATGCAAAGGGTACTGAATACCCTGTTTGGAAAGCAGCAGCCAAAGCTTTAAACAGGCCAAGAAGGAAAAAATATGAAGTGAATGTTTATAAAATAGAGAAGTTTGCAAAAAACAACGAGAATATTCTTGTTCCCGGTTCTGTTCTTGGTTCGGGCGAAATAACAAAACCAGTTAAGGTCGCTGCATTAAAATTCTCAAAAGAAGCAAAAGAAAAAATAGAGAAAGCCGGCGGAAAGTGCTTAACTATTTTAGAGTTTTTTGAACAAAATCCAAAAGGAAGTGGAGTAAAAATAATGGGATAATATGGATGAAGTTTTTATAGACGCTATGAATAAGGTTGCAGGAAGACTCGCTTCATTGGCAGCCAAGGAAAGCCTTAAAGGCAAAAGGGTTTATATTTTTAATGCAGAAAAAGCCATAATTACAGGAAACCCGAAATATATACTTGAGCATTATAAAGACAAGATAAGCAGAGGCGATCCTTACAAAGGGCCGTTTTACCCAAGACCGCCAGATAAAATGCTCAGAAGAATGATAAGGGGCATGCTTCCTTATAAAAAACCAAGAGGCAGGGAAGCGTACAAAAGAGTAAAAGTATTTATATCTGTTCCTAAAGAATATTCAGAGAAAACATTCACAAAATTTGAGGAACTTGACAGGGAACCGAAAACAAGAAGAATAACACTTGGTCAGCTTTCATTAATGACAGGAGCCAAAAAAACATGGTAAAAACAAAATCCAAAAAAATCCTTGGAGCAATAAAGGAAGAGAGAAAAAAAGTTAGTGAAAAAAAGCCTGAAAAGAAGAAAGAAAAAAAAGAGATTATATTTACAACAGGAAAAAGAAAAACCGCGGTTGCGAGAGCGAGGTTCAAACCCGGGAAAGGGGTAGTAAAAATAAACTCAGTTCCTCTGGAATTGATAGAACCTGACATCAGGAGGTTAAGAATACAGGAACCATTAATACTTGCAGGTGATCAATGGAAAAAATTTGATATACAGGTAAATGTTAAAGGCGGTGGTATCACAGGACAAACAGACGCAACACGGCAGGCACTTGCGCGGGGTCTTGTAGAAATATTTGGTAATGGGATGAAAAAAACATTCCTTCAATATGACAGAAATCTTCTGGTTTATGACCCCAGAAGAACAGAACCTGCAAAACCGCCGCACTCCTCTTGGGGAGCAAGAAGATATAAACAAAGGAGCAAGAGATAATATGGAATTTGCAAGAATTAAACTGGCCGGAAGGAACATAGAGGAACTCAATGCTATCTGTGAGCAGATAAAAGAAATAGCAAAAAAATACGGGGTTTCTATGAGAGGACCGATTCCCTTGCCAACCAAGAAACTCAGGGTTTACACGCTGAAAACACCCTGTGGTGATGGCACAGGGCATGGAAATGCAACATGGGACAGATGGGAAATGAGAATTCACAGAAGAATAATAGATATTGGGAGCAATGAAAGAGCTTTAAGACAGGTTGTAAGAATACCAATTCCTGAGGGAGTTAAGATTGATATAGAGCTGAAAGAAAAATACGAGCATTATTAATTTTCTCTAAAAACTCAATAAGATAAATAAAAAATAGTGGGTAATTTCTTCCCACCCGTAACTTTTATAAATATTTTTACCAAAATATTTATTGACAGATATGAAGGTAACTGCAAAGCCATTGATGAGAATTCTAAAACATGTAGCAGTTACATCTATCTGTTATATGTTCCCAATCAATTCCTCATGGGAATGATTGGGATGATTCCGTTCTTCTGCTTCTCATGCAACGGATGACCAACATGTTGGTTCTGGGTGTGCATCTGGTGTGGTTATAAAGATGGTTCGGTGTGCAGAATCAAAGCCCAAGGAGCGTAATCCTGTGTAAAATTTTTGGAATTCTGCACCCGAGCCCCCCAACCTTTAACATTAAAAAGCTTTTTGGATAGTTTTTTGTCTTTAAAGGTTTAAATATCTTTCGGTCGGTCCAAATGGTTGAAATAGAAACCCTTAAAGGAAGAATGCTGGTATATTGCAAATATGGATTAGAAGAAGGCATAGTTAGATGTGAGAATTGCCCGAAATTCAAGACCGGTGAATGCGAGCTTTTAACTCTCAACAACAGAACCTGATTCTTTTTGGCTTTCCTGTATTTCACTCATTATCTGGTTTATTTTTTCCACAACTTCTGTCATTTCCTGGTTTAGCTGATTGCTTAGTTTTTCTATTTCCTTTTCCTTTTCCTCTATAAACCTTGTCGCCTCGCTGAGCGTTTTGTTTAATACAACGCCGGCGCCCAGTTCAACCATTACCTTTTCTGTATCTGCTATCTTACCGTAACTATATATTCCGCTTCCAAGCGGTATCATAACATCCTGGGAATCTTTCATTTTCTTCATATCCTCTGTTATCTGTTTTGTTGTTTCAAGCTCTATAAACTTGTTTTCCAGAAGAGCTCCCTGTTGTTTTAATTCCTCAAGGTGCTTTTCCAACAGCTGAAGAAGCACTATGTTTTCCTGCATGCCTTTACTTTCTTTTTCCATAACATCCTCCTTAAAGTGTTTTGAGTTTGCCTGTTATCTTGTCTATTTTTTTGCTTTCAGCAGGACCTATGCCAACAGCAGTTACGGTTCCCGCTGGTATTTCTGTTTTGCCTGCGTCGCTTATAAGAACGCAGGGCAGTTTTTCTTTTCTCGCCTCTTCATATATTTTTTTTAAGTCTTTAAGTGTGTTAACCTTTAGAACAGCTTTTTTTGCTCCTGTTGTTGCCCATTTCCTTTTTGAAAACCAGCCAGCTTTTTTATATGCTTCCACAGAAGCATGAGCAACCTGAACACACGCTTTGCCTTTGCTCATTTTCAAATCAGTTCTAATCACAATAACCTGCTTATACATAAAGTTATATTTAAATAAATAGTTTTAAAAATAAAAAGAAAAAGTGGGGCTGGGAACAATACCAAGGATTTATGCTACAATTCCTGTAAGGGTTCCTGTTTCTGTTCTATTAAAGTCACCACCAGCAACTCTGTATGTAACCTCTAAATTTACTGAGTATGAATCTCCCGAGCTTTTGTCACTACATGAACTGAGAACTACAGTAGCTGTTCCCCCTGAAGATATAGAGATTGTGGATGTATTAAAGCAACCGATATTAGTACCTTCAACTCTATAAACTGTTATACTCTGTCCTACTTGGTTTTTAAGTTTTACCGAAAACGTATCACTACTTCCATCGTACTGCCACTCGCTGGGTGCTCCTAATGTTGCGAAGCCTGTTGCTGTGTATCCTGTGTAAGTTGAGGGGTTGAAAACACCCAAAGCGAAAAGCGCTGCAGCCACTATTATTACTATCAGTATCGCCCATCCGTATGTCATTAAATATTCCATTGCAGATTGTGCTTTCATTTTCATAATTATCTTTTAATTATTAGGTGGAACTTGTTTATAAATCTTCAACCGGGAATAAGAGCGGAAAACATACCCTGAATAACAATCCCTGTAACAAAATAAATAGCAAGAGAAGTTACAATAAGAATCGGGACATATTTTATACCTACTCTTTCGCTTCCAGAACCAATCAAACCAATTATCAAACCACCAAAAACGCTTGTTATAATAATTGCTGCTACAGAGAACAAAGTAAGAAAACCCCGATCAACCGACACCATGTTTCCCATGCTTAATGGCATTTGCTGCGAAACAGTTTCTGGTATTTCCGCTAGTGTTCCTAGTTGTGAGATAGTGGAAACGAGAAAACCTGACAATGCATACAGCACAGGAGCGCCCACGCAACCCGCAAAACCAATAAATATGGCATACATCATTATGTTCGCTTTCACTTCCCTTCTTATTGACTCCTTTCTTCTTATATCTATAGCTGTTTCCTCAAACAAAGAAACCAACTGACCGCCTGCTTTTATCCCCCTCACCATAAGCTTGACTGTTGTTTCCAGTATGTCTGATTTTATGTCTCTTGTAAGTTCCCACATGGCTTTTTGCAAGGGTTTTCCTGTCATGGTTTCTTTTCCAAGCCTTTTTATCGCTTCTGCCAGAGGACCGAATTCTTTTCTTGCAGACAATATTATTGCCCTGCTTGGTATAAAACCTGATTTTATGTTTGCTGCTATTAACTGCAACGCATCTGGTAAAATCTTTTCAACAAACTTTGTTCTTTTGTCCATGGCAAGAATTAAAAATCCATGGAAAAGCGCAAAAAACCCAAGAAAACCAACAAGAAACGGCAACACAGAGTATTGCCTGAAAACAAGAGCCAAACCCAAACCAAATACAAGGCTGATAAAAAATGCAAAATTAAAAAACTTCTCAGGCGTTTTTTTGCTTCCGGAATATAAAAGCCACAGCCGGAGATTATTTTTGTATTTTCTTGGCATCAGTCTGAAAAGCATACAATTTATAATTTATTCTGATTATTAAAAAAGAAATCACAAACCCCTGATATTATAGTAGTAAAGCAGGTCCTGAACACCCGGACACTCTTTTGACTGTATTGTTGCCTGCTCAAGATCGCTGTTAACACCAGACACAGTAAATGTTCTGACATCGCCTGCTGTTGTATTCCATGTTCCTGGCACTCTCGTAACAGTTCCGTTCTTATATGTTAGCAAAACGATAAAGCTCAAAGGAACCTTTCCGTTGTTAAACACAACCAGATTAAGCGTGTTTGTTCCGCTGTCATAGGTTCCACCCTGAATATACGCTCCTGCTTCTGTGCAAAACTCTATCTGAACCCTTTGCCTCTGCGCAAAATTAGTGGTCCACGTTGCCAGAATCCCTGCAACTATCATAGTAAATGCAATAAGCATTATAACAGCAATAAGAGGAGAAATACCTTTTCTCATGTTTAAATTATTATGAAAGCTTATTTATAAATTTTTAAGCAAAAAATACCTGAAACTGTGTTGCAAAAGAAAAAATAGCATACCCGAGAAGAATTAATATAACAGAATGTTTCAACCCGCTTATTAATGTTCCTTCTGATATTTTCCCTGTAACAAGGCCTGCAAAAAAGCCCTGAATGATTATAAATACAACAAAAACATCTGAAAACATTTTACCGCTAATAACCCCACCGCCTGTTATTGATTCCGTAAGTCCTGTTGCAGATTGTTGGGAAAGAGGTAGTATGATAAACATCTGCATAACAACCAGAATGAAAATAAACACAAAATATATCATGTAGCTTGTTACCACCTGAGACCTTACAGATGCTGACCTTTCTTTTTTTATCTTTTCTATTGTTATCAATGCCCTGCTTAT
>QMZY01000063.1 GCA_003663415.1 Candidatus Aenigmatarchaeota archaeon | reverse complement strand
GAAGGAAAGCTTATATGGAAGTTCAGGACAAACGGACCCATAGAGACGCATCCCCTGATTCATAACAATATCCTGTACTTTGGTTCGGGCGACCGCAATCTCTATGCGCTTGATGCTGAGAAAGGGATTCTGCTCTGGAAATTCGCAACGAAATCTACACTCAGGGCTGGCTTTGGGGTATGGAATGATGTTATATACTTTGCAGGAATGGAACGAACAGTGTACGGCGTCAATACGGACGGAAAACAGGTATTCTCATTCGCTATGAATGATTACGGCTCCAACTCTATATTGGCTGAGAACGGTATAATCTACATCCCCTCAAGGGACAACCACCTTTATGCTGTAAAGACGAACGGTGAGATTCTCTGGAAGTTCAAAGCAGCTAATGCTGTTGAGGCACCGACTTTTCATAAAGGAGTGATATATTTTGGTTCATGCGACTGTAACCTATACGCTGTTGATGCCTTTTCAGGAAATCTGATATGGAAGTTTCCCTCCGGAAATATACTAGTCTCAATGCCTGTTGTGTGCAACGGCGTGATATATATGGGCGGCTGGGACTGCAATTTTTATGCACTCTCCGCTTCTGACGGCAGAGTTGTATGGAAATTCAGGACAAGCATAAGCACAGTATCAAAATTTGATACGGAGCTGATGCGTCCCCAGAGGCAATTCAAAACTATCTGGATATCTGAGGAAGAGGAAAAACCAGAGGAAAAGAAAGAAGAACGCGAGCTCTCTGATTACGGGAGGATAGAATCCGATTACACAGCCGGTCTTTCCAAGGATTACATAAAGGGGAAGAAGGGCTATCTATAGATGGTTTAAATTTTAATTTTTGTTAATTAGGGATATGGGTAAAATTTATATTGAGACTTATGGATGCGCAGTTAATAAAAGCGATTCTGAGATAATGAAGGGTTTGCTTAAAGAGGCTGGTTTTTCTTTGGCAAAACCAGAAGAGGCAGAAATTGGGATAATAAATACATGCGTGGTTAAGGAATCAACAGAAAAGAGAATGATTCACAGGATAAAAACACTTGAGGAAAGGTTTAGGGATAAATTAATTGTTGCGGGCTGTATGCCTCTAACTGAGTATGGAAAACTGAAAAAACTCACTTCGGCATCTTTCCTTGGAGCAAAAAATGTAAACAGAATTGTGGAAGTGGTTAGAAGCGTAAAGATGGGAAAAAGGATTGAGATTCTGGAAGGTAACGGCATAAAGCTTTGCAAACCAAGAGTAAGGGAAAACCCTGTTATAGGAATAGTTCAGATTTCAGAGGGGTGTCTTTCAAAATGTTCTTTTTGTATAACCAAATATGCAAGAGGAAACCTTATATCATATCCCGCAGAAAAAATTGTTTCTGAAATTAAAGCAGCCAAGAAATCAGGTTGCAAGGAGTTTTGGATTACTTCTCAGGACAATGGGTGTTATGGTTTTGATTCAGGAACAAATCTTCCAGAACTCTTAAAGAGGGTTCTTAAGGAAGTAAAAGGCAAATATTTTATTAGAACAGGAATGATGAACCCGCAGCACGTGAAGAAGATTCTTGGTGGGCTTTTGGATGTATATAAAGATGAAAGGGTTTTCAAATTCCTTCATATACCTGTTCAGTCCGGTAGTGATTCTGTTCTAAGGAGAATGAAGAGAGGTTATAAGGTTAAAGAGTTTGCTCAGATTGTTAAAAGGTTTAGGAAAGAGTTTCCCGAAATCACTGTATGGACGGATATGATAGTTGGGTTTCCAGGAGAAACAGAAAGGGATTTTTCCAAGTCGCTTGAACTGCTGAAAGAAATAAAACCAGATTTTACAAACATCTCAAGGTTTTCCTCTATGAGAGGGACAGAAGCAAGCGAGATGAAACAGTTGCCAAGTGAGATAAAAAAGGAAAGGAGCAGAAAAATGTTTGAGCTTACAAACAAAATTTCATTGGAGCAGAACGAAAAGTGGCTGAATTGGTCTGGAAAAATTCTTTTAGATGAATATAACAAAGCAAAGAGAACCTGGATAGGAAGGAATTTTGCTTACAAGCCTGTTGTGATTAAAGGAAAGCATTCCAGAGGAGAGTTTGTAAATGTGAAAATTATCAAAGCAGAGAAAACACATCTTTTTGGCAAGGTTGTGAAAAAATGAAAATATGGTTAGGACCTGCCGGGTCACCTGAAAGCTCAACCCTGAAAGGCATAAAAAGGGTTAAGGAATTGGAACTCAATGCTATGGAAGTTGAGTTTGTGAGGGGTGTTCATATGGGCAAAGAGCTTTCAGAGCAGTGCGGGAGGCTTGCGAGAGAATTAGGAATTAAACTGAGTGTTCATGCGCCTTATTACATCAACCTGCTCTCTCGCTCAGAAAAGGTTAAAAAGGAGTCTGTTCAGAGAATTCTTATCTCTTGCGAGAGAGCAGCAGAATTGGGAGCAAAATATGTGGTTTTTCATCCCGGATATTATGGGACGTTGCCAAAGAAAACAGCCTGTAAAATTGTGAAGCAGGCTGTAGTTGGAATGAACGAGTTTATAGAGCAAAGAAAATGGAAGGTTAAACTTGCGCCGGAAACAAGCGGAAAGCTCTCGCAGTTCGGAACACTGGATGAGGTTTTAAGTCTTTCTTTAGAGACTGGTTGTTCTTTTTGCATAGATTTCGCCCATATTTATGCGAGAAATCTTGGGAAAATTGACTATGAAAAGATTTTTGACAAAATTGAGAAAAGCGAAATAAAAGAGATACATTCGCATTTTTCAAATGTTTCTTTTGGTCTCAAAGGAGAGAGAAAACACCTGGTTATGGATTCTTCTCCTCCATTTGAGCCTTTAGCAAGGGTGATTATCGAAAGAGGCATTGATATAACCATTATTTCAGAAAGCCCTGTAACATGGAAGGATTCTTTGAAAATGAAAAAGATTTTTGAAAACGTGGGATATAAATTTTGATTAATATTTTGTGGTACAAACCGGCGGTGAAACCAAAGGTTGCGGTTTTTCTATAACTTCTATACCAAAATATTCAGGAAGTTTATAAAAAAGTTCTGAGGGCAGTCTTAAACCCGGGCCTTCAGATTTGCTAATAAAACTCGCTATTATTTTATATGGATTTACAGGATAAACAACAACAGTGTCATATTCTAAAAAATCTTTTATAAATTCTAAAGCATCTGATATATTATTATCTTCATCGGGTAAAATTAAATGATACCAGTACTTTGTATGCCTTTTATACTTTTGAAAAAGTTTATTATATTTTTTAATCCAGTTGTCCATATAATAGAAATAAATGTAAAATTTTTAATTGTATCTGTAGTTTTAAAGAATATTTATAACACTCTCTGTTATTATATTAAAAGGGAATATAATGATAGAAATAAGATTTCATGGAAGGGGCGGGCAGGGAGCTGTTACAGCAGCAGCTTTGTTGGCAAAGGCTGCGGGTTATGATGATAAGTATGCTCAGGGTTTTCCTGCTTTCGGTGTTGAGAGGAGAGGCGCTCCCGTAAAGGCTTTTGCAAGAATTTCTGATAATCCCATAACGCTCAGATCGCAAATATATAATCCAGATTATGTTGTTGTTCTTGATTCTTCTTTAATGGGTTTGAAAGAGGTTACAGAGGGTTTGAAAAAGGAATCTGTTATAATAGTAAATGCAGAAACTATGGAAAATAAAACAGGTCATAAGCTTTATTGTTACGATGCCACTTCTTTGGCTTTGGATGTTCTTGGGAAAAACATTGTTAATACCGTAATGCTTGGTGTGTTTGCAAAAATAACAAAACTTGTGTCTCTGGGCTCTTTGTTAAAAGTAATAGAAACGGGATTTCCGGAAAAGCTTTCTGGTCCAAACAAGGTTTTGGTTGAAAGAGCATACAAGGAGTGTGAAGGATATGAAAGTTAACGAGGGGGCAATGGTATTGGAAGCGGGGTCAAGCAAAAAAAACAAAACAGGCTCCTGGAGAACATTTAAACCTGTTGTTACGGAAAAGTGTGTTGGCTGCGGGACTTGTGTGAATTTTTGTCCTGAAGGTGTTATAAAAATTGAAAACAAAAAAGCAAAAATAGATTATGATTATTGTAAAGGGTGTTTGATTTGCATGAACGTGTGCCCGTTCAAGGCGATAGAAAAGGTGAAAGAATGATTTGGATGGTATATGTTACCTGTAAAAACGTTAAAGAAGCAGAGAGTATGGGGAGAACCGTGGTGAAGGAAAGGCTTGCAGCCTGTGCAAACATATTTCCCGAAATCCGGTCGATTTATTGTTGGGAAGGAAACGCAGAAGTATCAAAAGAGGCTGTTCTGATTTTAAAAACAAAAGAAGAGTTGGTGGAGAGGCTTATGGAAAGGATAAAAGAAATCCATCCTTATGACGTTCCCTGTATTCTTGGAATTCCGATAGAAAAAAGTAATCCGGGTTTTTTGGAATGGGTAAAAGAGGTGATGAAGTGAAAAACGTGGTTGAGGGTTCCCGGGCAGTAGCAGAGGCTGTTAAGCTTTGTGAACCAAAAGTCATAGCAGTTTATCCTATAACACCGCAGACGCACATAGCTGAGACATTGGCAAAGATGGTGGCTGATGGAGAAATTGATGCTGAACTGATTAGAGTGGAATCAGAGCAGTCGGCAATGGCTGCCTGTATAGGAGCACAGGCTACAGGCGTTCGAACATACACAGCAACAGCATCCCAGGGATTGGCCTTGATGCATGAAATGCTGTTTGTGGCTTCTGGTATGAGAATTCCTGTTGTTATGACTGTTGCTAACAGGGCTCTTAACTCCCCCCTAAATATATGGAATGATCAACAGGATTCGTTTTCTCAAAGAGACACTGGGTGGATTCAGCTGTATGTGGAGAACGCGCAGGAAGGGTTTGACACCCAGATACAGGCTTTTAAGATTGCTCAGGAAACGAGACTGCCTGTAATGGTCTGCTTGGACGGTTTTGTAATTTCCCATACCTATGAGCCTGTGAACTATATATCAAAAGAAAAGGTAAAAAAGTTTTTGCCTGAATATAAACCAAAATTTTCATTAAATCCTGAAAGGCCGGTTTCAATGGGAACATTAGGAACGCCGGAATACTATATACATTTCAGGCATCAGCTTCATTTTGCTTTGCTCCAAGCCGAGAAAAACATAAAAAAAACCAACGAGGATTACGGTAAGATTTCTGGGAGAACATACGGGAACGGTTTGATAGAAACCATAAATCTGGAAGGAAGCGAACACGCTTTAATAACCATAGGTTCTGTTACAGGAACTGCAAGGGTTTTGTCAAAGGAAACAGGTGTTGGTTTGATAAGAATTCGTTCCTTGAGACCGTTTCCGGCAGAGGAAATTCAGAATGTTTGCAAAAACCTAAAGGCTGTTGGTGTGATAGAAAAAGATGTGAGTTTTGGTTTGAACGGAGCTTTGTATACAGAAGTAAAAGCCGCGCTGCAAAAACACAACATACCGGTTTCTGGATTTATAGCAGGTCTTGGCGGAAAAGACATAACAGTCCAGAACATAAAGGAAATAATGCAAAAGATAAAG
>QMZY01000062.1 GCA_003663415.1 Candidatus Aenigmatarchaeota archaeon | reverse complement strand
GTTTTAAATCAATTCTGTTAAAATATTGCATATAATCAGTTAGGGGTTTTTATGGAGCCTAAGATAAAGGAAAAGAGATGGACAAAGGATTTTGAGGAACCAATAAGGAAAAAATGGAGGGAAGAAAGGGTTTATGCTTTTCATTCCGATGACAAAAAACCTGTTTTCTCTATAGACACACCGCCCCCGTATGTCAACACGCCGATTCATATAGGGCACGCAACTGTTTACACCATTATGGATATGATTGCAAGGTTCAAGAGAATGAGTGGTTATAATGTTCTGTTTCCCTTGGGTCTGGACAGAAACGGATTGCCCATAGAGGTTGCTGCAGAGAAAAAATTCAATATCTCTGTTTCTGAAACACCAAGAGAAAAGTTTATCTGGCTGTGCAAAAAAATGCTTGAGCAGTCAAGCCTTGAATCGCTTGAATCTTTTTACAAACTCGGTCATTCCTACAATTCATGGAAACCCGGTGAAAAACCGGGAGATATGTATTACACAGATTCCTATTCTTACCGCGCCTTAACACAAGCCACGTTCATAGAACTGTGGAAAAAAGGATTGATATACGAGGATACAAGAGTGAACAACTACTGCCCTGACTGCAAAACAACCATAGCTGACGCGGAAATAGAATACAAAAACATAGAAACAGAATTTGTGTATGTGAAATGGAAGGTGAAAGAAACAGGCGAGGAAATAATTATAGGGACGACAAGGCCTGAGCTTCTCTGTGCCTGCAAAATGGTTATATATAATCCAAAGGATGACAGGTATCAGCACCTTGAGGGAAAAACAGCGGTTGTTCCTTTATACGGAACAGAAGTTCCTATAAAAGCGCACCCCTATGCAAAAATAGAAGAAGGCACAGGCCTTGTTATGATGTGTTCTTTCGGTGATTATACAGATGTCAGGTTTTTCAGGGAAATGGGACTTGAACCCGTGTTTGCTATAAACCAGGATGGAAAAATGAACCAAAATGCGGGTTTTTTGCAGGGCCTTGAAATAGAAAAGGCAAGAGAGAAAATAAAGCAAGAACTTGAGAAAAAGGGACTGGTTGTTAAGAGGGAAAGGACAAAGCACAGAACACCAATATGCGAAAGGAGCAAAACACCTATTGAGTTTATAGCAATGCCAGAATATTATCTTAAGCAGCTGGAATTTAAAGAAGAGGTTATAAAAAATGTCGCGGACAAAATAAAGTTTTATGCTCCCAGTTCTAAGCAGATACTTTTGGATTGGATAAATACGCTTTCAGCGGACTGGGCGGTGTCAAGAAGAAGATATTACGCAACAGAAATACCTTTGTGGTATTGCAAAAACTGCGGTGAAATTGTCGTGCCTGAGCCGGGAAAATATTACAAGCCATGGAAAGAGAACCCGCCGATAGAGAAATGCCCGAAGTGCGGTGGAAAGGAGTTTAAAGGCGAAGAAAGGGTTTTCGACACGTGGTTTGATTCCTCTGTTTCGCCTCTGTATATCCTTGGATATAAAACAGACGAGAAATTCTTTAGAAATGTGTTTCCCTGTTCTTTAAGACCTCAGGGAAAGGAGATAGTAAGAACATGGCTGTATTATACTCTTTTGAGATGCTATCAATTGACACAAAAACCTGTTTTCCAGAACGTCTGGATACATTTTCATGTGGTGGATGAACATGGAAAGAAAATGAGCAAGTCTTTGGGAAATGTTATAGACCCGAGGGAAATAATTGAAAAATACGGCGCAGAGGCGTTCAGGGCGTGGTGCGCTCTGGAAGGCAACATAACAAACATAGATTTAAGGTGTTCCTTCGAAAGGATAGAAGGCGCTTCAAAGTTCCTCACAAAGCTCTGGAATATTGCAAGATTTATCTCAATGTTTGACCGTAAATCCGAGGAAACTTTAACAGATTTAGACAAGCTTATCCTTCATGAATTGTCAAAGCTTGTTAAATACACAAGAGAGCAGTATGAAAATTTTGATTTCCATAAACCCATGACAAGAATAAAACACTTTATCTGGGAACTGTTTGCTTCCCACTATATAGAACTTGTTAAAAACAGGGTGTATAACCAGGAAGGGTTTTTCTCAAAACAAGAGCAAAACTCTGCTGCTCACACGCTTTACACGGTTTTGGATACTCTTTTGCTTCTTTTGTATCCTGTTCTTCCTTTCATAACAACAAAAATATACAGCAGTATAGAAGGCAAAGACATGGAAAACAGGAAATTTCCGGAACCGGATGAAAATTTCCTTGAAATGAACCTTCCGTTTACAGCAGAAGATGTTATAGAGCTGAACAGTGAAGTATGGAAAACAAAAAAGGAGAAAGGTGTCTCGCTGAAATCAGAAATAAAAAAGCTTGTCATTCCTGAAAGCTTCAAAGCTATTGAAAAGGATATATTGAGGACGCACAAACCAAAGGAAATAGAATACGGGGAGAAAATAGAGGTTTTTGTTTAGTGGGAGTAAGTGGGAAAAAAGTAGGAAACTTTTTAAATCCCAACTAAAAATATAAACAAGGTCAACTAATAATTAAATAAGGTTGGGGTATGAAAAAGCTTGAAACACTTGAAAGAGAAATAGAAAAGCTTTACAAGGAGAATTTGGACATAAATCTCTCTCCGGATTCTTCCCATTTTAAAAACATAAAAAAATCTCTTTCGAGCAGTTCTGTTTTCAAAATGAGAAAACTGATAGATGTTTCTCCTTTTTAAATTAATTAATTGAAATAAATATCATGCTGGAAATTGTTTTTCTTGGAACAGGCTCTGGCATTCCTTCAAAACACAGGAATCCTGCGGGAATCTGGCTGTATTATGAAGGAGATGCCATGTTATGGGATTGCGGCGAAGGGACACAGAGACAGTTAATGATAGCAAAACTGAGTTTTATGAAAATACAGAGAATTTTTATTACGCACTGGCACGCTGACCATTGGGCTGGACTAATAGGTTTGCTTCAAACCATGAATATGGAGGGCAGAAAAGAACCGCTTTATATTTATGGACCAGATGCTGAAAGATTTGTTGGAGATATTCTGGACCTTAATTACTGGGGTCCGAGGTTTGAAATAATTCCAAAAACCGTTCCACATGAGGGAACAGAGTTTGTAAAAATTCTGGAAAGAGAGCAGTATCAGATATTTTCAATACCAACCAAACACAGTGTTCCATCCGTTGCTTATTGTTTTCAAGAGAAGGATTCGTGGAACGTGGATATTAAAAAGGCGGAAAAACTTTATGGTTTAAAGCAGGGACCGCTGGTAGGAAGATTGAAAAGAAACGGGGAAATAATCTTTAAAGGCAAAAGAATAAGGCTCGAAGATGTGGCTGTTAAGAAAAGGGGAATAAAGGTTGTTTATACAGGGGATACAAAAACCTGTGACAATCTAAAAACAATCTCTAAAGACGCGGATGTTTTAATCCATGATGCAACCTTTGTTGAAGAGAAATATGACAGGATGCACAGCGGAGCGAAAGAAGCAGCAAAAATAGCAAAAGAATGCGGTGTGAAGTGTCTGGTATTGACGCACTTCTCAAGGAGATATCAAAACACAAAACCTTTAATAGATGAGGCAAAAAAAATCTTTCCAAACACCATAGCAGCAAAGGATTTTATGAAAATAACCGTAAAATCAAAAACCAATAAATTTATAAGTTTCACCACTCAATAACAAGTAAGTGATAGTATGGCTGAAATGGTTGGGAAAGTTGTGATAGAGATTAAATACTTGACAGAAGTCCTGCCTTTTGATAATGATTTTAAATTTTACAGATTAAAGGCTAATAACTCCGGAATTTCTCTAACATATAAGGACACAAATGGAAACACATATATAATAAAGGCGGAAGAATGGGGAGATTCAGATACATTACCAACAGAACATTACTGAATTCGGAAAACAAGGAAACAGGAAGGATTTCTGTATTGGTAAGAGCGGATTCTGACACAGCAGAAGTTAAATACAAATGCCCTGAATGCGGATTTGAGGAACAGACACAAAAACCCTGGAAAAGACCGTTTTCTGTGAAATGTGCAAAATGCGGCTTTTTGATAAGGTTGCCAAGGCTTAAAGACGAGATAAAGAAAGCAAAAAAACGCAAATAAGCATATACTTATATTCTGGAAATCAAAAATTATTTATATGAAGAAAAAAATCCCTGTTCTGCCCATGCCTCTTGACAAGGCCTTGAAAATATCAAAAAGGTTTATGGGTTTTGGGGAGTTTTTTTCTCATATGTTTCCCGGTCTGGCATTTGAACTGGAGCAGTCAGAACTGGATTTTGAGCCAAGAGAATGGATTTCTCTTGGAATATTTGCATTTGTTTTTTATTTTTCTCTTATCTCCGTGACGCTTTTCAGCGTTTTTACTGCTTTTAAAATTGATATTTTCAGAACGCTTCTCATATCGTTTGGTTCAGGTTTTGTGCTGGGCACAATGGGTTTTTTATATGTGGTTTTTTATCCAAGGCTTTTTGTGACAAGAAAAACAAACGCAATTGAAAAAAATCTTCCTTTTGCTCTGCACCACCTTCTTATAGAGGTACGCTCCGGTGTTCCTCTGTTCAATGCGCTGGTTTCAATATCAGAAAGCAACTATGGTCTGCTTTCTGAAGAAATAAAAAAAGCAGTGGATGAGATAAGCACAGGCAAATCCGAGATTGCTGCTCTGGAAATGCTGGCAAGGAAAAACCCTTCTCTGTATTTCAGAAGGGTTTTGTGGCAGATAGTTAATTCACTGAAATCCGGAGCAGACATAGGCTCTACAATAAAAAACATAGTTGACACGCTTTCAGAAGAGCAGAGAATCGCTATTAAACAATACGGAGCCCAGTTGAATCCTTTGACGCTTATGTATATGATTTTTGCTGTGATATTTCCCACGCTGGGAATAACATTCATTCTGGTGATCTCTTCCTTTATAGGCATTGGCATAGATGTTCGGTTTATTCTTATGGGAATTCTGGGCTTTCTTTTAATGTTTCAGTTTATGATAATAGGATTAATAAAAAGCAAAAGACCTGTGGGTGTGTGAATGAAATATTTGACAGAACTGGTTTCGGTCGCTGTTGGTGTGGTTATTCTTATTTTTTCAAATCTTTATGTTTCTCAATACGCTTCGTTTCTTGTTTCTTTTCTGAACGTTCTGGGCGGTCTTATAGCAAGCGTTCCGCCTGTGTTTCTATTTTATGCGAAATACAGGAAAAACAAAGAAATAGAGGAACAGTTCATTGTGTTTATAAGAGACCTTAATGATTCGATAAACTCTGGAATGACCTTGCCGCTTGCATTGAATCACTGCTCAAAAAGGAATTATCTCTCTTTATCAAAATATGTTAATGAGATTTCAGCGCAGGTGGACTGGGGCATACCGTTTGAAAAGGCTTTGAAAAATTTTTCAGATAAGATTCATTCTTTGGCTGTAAAAAGAGCAGTAACAACAATAACAGAGACTTACAAGGTTGGCGGAAAATTAACCGATACTTTAGAAGCAATAAGCAGGGCATTGATAACAATAGAAAAGATAAAAAAAGAAAGGTCAGCATCTGTAAGGTCTCAGGTGGTAACAAGCTACATGATATATTTTGTGTTTATTTTCATTCTGGTTGTTATGCAG